>NZ_JAQMSY010000083.1:0-5101 GCF_028329095.1 Microcystis sp. CS-574 | reverse complement strand
GGGGCACCCCCCCGCCTATCGGCACCCCCCTTATTAAGGGGGGCAGGAGGGATCGAACCTAAAATCCATTTTTAATTTAATTATAACCAGCTACTTATCAAATTTAGATGCACAACAGCTTCATAAGTTTGGGGTTTAACAGAGGGCATTTAGGGTAAAATAAAAGCAAGTTAGCAAGATTAGGCGAGGGAGTAAATCATGGATTATGATGTCGTAATTATTGGGGGTGGACCGGCGGGAGGTCACTGTGGTAGATTATTAAGTGAAAAAGGTTATCGTGTTCTTTTGGTGGAACAACATTCTAGTTGGCAAGATAATAACTTTTCTAGTGCCGCTTCTCCCCTAGAAATTTTAGAACAATTCAATCTCCCCGAAACCGTAGTGGCTAGGTTTTGGAAAAATATCGAAATTATCTCCACTAGCATACATCATTTTTGGTCATCACCGCAACCTTTAGGGGTAGTTTTTGATTTTGCCAAATTGCGAGAGTTTTTAGCCGCAGAAGTGCTGCGTTGGGGGGGAGAAGTTCGTTTAGGTTGTCGTTATCTGAAATATCAACAGATGGAGGATAAGCTAACTGTTTTCTTGAAATCAAAAGGCGAGGAAATCGAGACAGTTACTACTCGTTTATTGGTTGATGCTACCGGATACGCTAGAGCAGTTATGTATAAATATAGACGAGAAAAACCTGATTTTTTAAAGGGGGTAGGTATTGAATATTTAATTGCTGTGCCAGAAGTAGATTATCAAAAATATCAAGATAATTTAGTATTTTTTATCGGTCATAAATGGAGTCCTAAAAGTTATGGCTGGATTTTTCCTATGGATAATCAGCAATTAAAAATAGGAGCCGCTTGGTTAGAGGGAGAACATCCTTATATTTCTGAAGTTAAGCCTTTAAAAAGTTATATTACACAAATTATGCAAACCTACATGAATCTCTCTAAATATGATATAATTGACAGTCATGGTTCTATTTTAGAATATTCGCTCAATCTGCAAGATATTTATTATCAAGAACCGAATATTATAGCGATTGGTGATGCTGTTTCTACGGTTAACTTTTTAGGAGGGGAAGGTATTCGCTATGCTATGAAAGGAGCGGAAATTGCTTGTCAATACATGGAAGAATATTTACAGGGAAAATCGAGTAGTTTTGCCCCTTATCAACAGAGGATGCAAGAATATTTTCAACCAAAATGGAATTTATCCGATCGCCTCAGTCGCAAAGTTTATTTAAAATATAGTGATGCGCGTATTGATCAAGGATTATCCTATCTCAAGCACCTTTCCACCCAGGATATAATCGACTTTTTATTTTACTACAAATTTGAAAAATACACAAAAGGGTTAGGAGGATTTCTGCTGGGGAAATTACGTCAATGGTGGCGCAAAATTTTTCCTAGTCAAAAACCTGAGTAAATAGGCTAGGATAAAGCTAAGGAAACAATATTGGTAAAGACCGTGAGTAAGTTTATTCGCTACAGTACAATTATCACTCTGCTGGGCATTTTAGCAGCCTGTAGTGGCAATCCTGCCCTAGAAAATCGTCTGGCTGCCGATCCTAATCTACAAACAAATCCCATACCAGAAAACTCTCCTAATAACCAGCAATTACCCGCAAATTTTCCCGCAGAAATTCCTCGATATAGTCAATCAGAATTATTATCAGTGCAGACAAATCCTGATAATACTGGTGGACAAACCCGTTGGCAATCCAACGATCCCAGCAATGCGATCGAGGCTTTTTATCAACAGGAATTAGTTAATAATAATTGGGAAATTATTAATCCCTTTTCTGGGGAGGGAGTTAATAGTACCCTAACGGCCCGTCGAGATAATTTAGAATTAACTATCACCATAACTGCCACTTCTCCCAATACCGAATATAGCCTCGATTATCGTCCAACGGGAACCCCGATTGCTTCCCCTAGTCCCTCCCCCATTTCTTCCCCCTTACCCAATCTTAATCCCACCAGTTTTAACGATCTCGAATCCTTACCTAATCCCTTAAAAAGCCACATTCAAGACTTAGCTAGATTGGGAGTATTAACAGGTAATAATAATCAGTTTAACCCTAATAATACCATAACGCGCCGAGAATTTGCTCGCTGGTTGTTACAGGCTAATAATGCCATTTATGCTAATGTAGCGGGTAAACAAATCCGTTTAGCTACTCCCAATAGTTCCCCAGCTTTTAGTGATGTTAAAAATAACGATCCCGATTATATTTATATTCAAGGATTAGCGGAAGCGGGGTTAATTCCCTCTCCCTTAACGGGAGATAGTAGCACCCTTTTATTCCGTCCCAATGCTCCTTTAACCCGGGAAGATTTAATCGCTTGGAAAGTGCCATTAGATATTAGAAAAGCTTTACCGAGTGCCAATCTTGATACGATTAAAAATACTTGGGGTTTTCAGGATACCAATAAAATTAACCCGCAGCTGGTGCGCGCTCTTTATGCCGATTTTCAAAATGCCGAACAAGCCAATATTCGGCGAGTTTTTGGTTTTACTACCCTATTTCAGCCAAAAAGACCAGTAACTCGCGCTGAAGCTGCCGCTACTTTATGGTATTTTGGTTTTCAGGGTGATGGTGTTTCTGCTGCCGATGCTGTGCAGGGTCAAGATACGCAACAGAGTGGGGTTAATTGAAATTTGTCCATAAAAATTAAGGGTGTGTTAGGAAAATACAAGCACTCTTTTTGACATTTCTTCATATCTATTCAGAAAAATTAACAAAGGATTCTTGACCCGGCAGCTAGGGGAATATTTTATGCTAAAGATATAACTCTGCTGCAGGGGATTTTCTTGCTGACTTCCGCTGCTATTAACATTATGACCCATCAAACTCTCAAACTCGCCGGGATGAGTTGCGCTGGTTGTGCTGATTCGATCGAACGGATAATTAAATCTATCCCCGGAGTGATTCAATGTCAAGTTAATTTTGGCATGGAACAGGTGGATGTGGACTATGATCCCAAGCGTACCGATCTTAACACTATTCAAGCAAAAGTTAGGGATGCCGGTTTCCAAGCTACACCGATAACGGAAATTAATCTCGAATCCAGGCCAGAAAAAGAACTTCTCACTAAACTATCGATCGCTATTGTTATTAGCATTATACTTTTTATCGGTTCTTTGCCGATGATGACGGGTTTATCTCTATCTTTTATTCCCCACTGGTTACACGCTCCCTTATTACAATTAATTCTCGCTACTCCCGTCCAATTTTGGTGTGGTCAAAGTTTTTATAAAAATGCTTGGAAAGCCTTTAAAAATCGCACTGCCACCATGGATACTTTAGTAGTTTTGGGAACCAGTGCCGCCTATTTTTATTCCCTGTTTTTAACCTTCGGGAGCGATTTTATCGAAAAACAGGGGTTTAATTCCCATGTCTATTACGAAGCATCCGCTATCGTCATTACTCTGATTTTACTCGGTCGTTTCCTCGAAAAACGTGCCAGAAAAGAAACGGCCGCCGCTATTAAACAATTAATGAGATTACAGGCAAAAACTGCTAGGGTAATTAGGGAAGAACAGACGCTAGATATACCAATAGAAGAGGTGAAGGTAGGAGATATAATTTTAGTGCGTCCGGGAGAAAAAATTCCCGTCGATGGCATAATTATCCAAGGCAGTTCTAGCATTGATGAATCGATGGTGACAGGGGAAAGTTTACCCGTGCGAAAAACCGTCAATCAACAGGTAATCGGGGCGACAATTAATAAAACTGGTAGCCTACAAATGCAAGCGTTACGAGTGGGAAAAGATACGGTTTTAGCTCAGATTGTCCGATTAGTGCAAACCGCGCAAGCATCAAAAGCACCTATACAAAGATTAGTCGATCGAGTGACTGCTTATTTTGTGCCGGTGGTGATGATTATTGCCGTAATAACTTTCCTATTTTGGATTCTCCGCACGGGTAATCTCACCCTCGCTTTGATTACAATGGTGGAAGTCCTAATTATCGCTTGTCCCTGTGCGCTAGGATTAGCTACACCCACCTCGATTATGGTGGGAACAGGACAGGGAGCAAAACAGGGAATTTTAATTAAAAATGCCGAAAGTTTAGAATTGGCCCAGGGTATTACTACTATTGTTCTCGATAAAACGGGAACTCTCACCCAGGGGAAACCAACGGTGACGGACTTCTTGACTCGCGAGGGGGTGAGGGATGGACGGGAATTATCGCTGCTGCAGTTAGTCGTATCGGTGGAGAATCATTCTGAACACCCGCTAGGAGAAGCAATAGTTAGATATGGGCAGTTAAACCAGATTAAAACCCTAGAAGTAAGCGAATTTGACTCAATAACTGGGTCAGGAGTGCAGGGAAAAGTCGGGTCAGATTTCGTGCAAATCGGGACACAACAATGGTTAGAAAGTCAAGGGATCGAAACAAAAGTTCTTAAAAAAGTCGCCCACGATTGGGAATGGCAGAAAAAAACCGTGGCTTGGATAGCGGTTAACGGGCGTTTAGAGGGGGTGATCGCCATTTCCGACGTTTTAAAACCTTTTTCTTCCTTAGTGGTCGCCAAGCTCAAAAAAATGGGCTTAGAGGTGATGATGATGACGGGGGACAACCTCGAAACCGCAGAGGCGATCGCTGGCGAGTTGGGTATCCGGCGCTTTTTTGCCGCACTCCGTCCCGAACAAAAAGCCGAAAAAATCGAATATTTGCAGAAAAAAGGGAAAATAGTCGCCATGGTTGGAGATGGCATCAATGATGCGATCGCATTGGCGCAAGCGGACTTAGGTATTGCCATTGGCACGGGGACCGATGTAGCGATCGCTGCAAGCGATATAACCTTAATTTCGGGAGATTTACAGGGAATTGTGACTGCTATTGAGTTAAGTCGGGCAACAATGCGAAATATCAAAGAAAATCTCTTTTTTGCTTTTATTTATAACCTGATTGCCATTCCCATCGCTGCCGGAGTCCTCTATCCTTTTCTGCTCAATCCGATTATTGCCGGTGCTGCCATGGCTTTAAGTTCCCTTTCCGTGGTGACGAATGCTTTACGATTGCGTCGAGTTCATCCCAGGGTGGGGAGCAGGGTGTAGGGTGTGGGGTGTAGGGTGTGGGGTGTAGGGTGTGGGG
>NZ_JAQMSY010000005.1:0-17735 GCF_028329095.1 Microcystis sp. CS-574 | reverse complement strand
TGAGACGAGTAGCACTTAACGCTCTTAACCAGGAATCCACTTACCGACGTAGTCTGGCACAAAAAAGTAAACGGACGGCCATGGATAATGACTATATGATGGCTGTGCTGAAAGCCTTTTGTCAAGCCTAATTGAGATGCTCTTACCCTGAGAATAATTAGCACCTATAATTAGCTGTCCAAAGACAGGAATTGCCTTAAATGGATTGAGGGGAATATTGAAAATAAGTTAGGATCGCTATACTAATAAAAGTAGGATTAGTCTCGAAGCATGGCTAACTAAAAAGCCTTTAAGATAACTGAACATTGCCAAAATCCTCAATTTTCATAGGTTCGTTACTGCAAGCTAACGGCTGAATTGATCGGCAGCAAATCGTCTCTAATGGTCAATTCTAACCCAAAATATCACATCTGTCCGCTCCAATGATGTGTTACCTATTATCACTCCGTCAGGCGATCGCATAAATCCTTGATCAGCATGGTGTGTTGTTTCCAGTACACAGCTTTTATTTATTCTCCCCCGCAACGCGCACGAAGTGGCCTCCCTATCTCCCCACTAGCCACTGATAACTGATAACTGATTGCCAACTACTCAAAATCGTTATGACTATGATATAGTTGTTAAGGAATGTAAAAATAGTTGCATTTTCCCAGAAACTAGATTAAGGAGATTAAAAGTATGACCGCCGAAGGTTGCTTAAGAGTCGGACAAGCGGCGCCAGATTTCACCGCGACCGCCGTTTTCGATCAAGAGTTCAAAACCATCAAATTATCGGATTATCGGGGTAAATACGTCGTTTTATTCTTCTATCCCCTCGATTTTACCTTTGTTTGCCCCACGGAAATTACCGCTTTCAGCGATCGAGTTAGCGAATTTGCCAGCATCAACACCGAGATTTTAGGGGTGTCCGTCGATAGCGAATTTGCTCACCTCGCATGGATTCAAACCGAGAGAAAATCCGGCGGTGTGGGGGATGTGGCCTATCCGTTGGTGTCGGATCTAAAAAAAGAAATCAGCACCGCTTACAATGTTCTTGACCCAGATGCGGGGGTGTCCCTGCGCGGTCTCTTTATCATCGATAAAGAAGGTGTTATCCAACACGCTACTATTAATAATCTTTCCTTTGGTCGCAGTGTCGATGAAACCCTCCGCACTCTGAAAGCGATTCAATACGTCCAATCCCACCCGGATGAAGTTTGTCCCGCCGGTTGGCAAGAAGGCGATGCTACCATGGTTCCCGATCCTGTGAAGTCAAAAGTTTACTTCGCAGCAGTTTAGTTAAAGTTCGTTAGAAGTCCCTCAGCTATAGATGGGGAGAGACTTTTAAGGGGGTGAATTATTTCACCCCCCATTTTAATCGGAAAATTTTCTGGAAAATTGGCCCCATTAGCCATGACCCCATCTAGAATACTGGCCAGACAAGTCTAGAAAGAGTCACGGCGATCTATGACTACCAGTAATTATGATTCCGAGTTGACAGTTTTGGGATTACCCGCAGCCAAAGGTAGATGGTTATTAATACCTCTAGGAATGGGTGTTTTACTCTGTTTAGGGACGGTGTACTCTTGGAGTATCTTTAGAAAACCCCTAGAAACAGAATTAAATCTCAGCGCCACGGAAAGCTTACTACCCTACACTGTGGCCCTAGTATTTTATGCCGCTTCTATGCCGATTGCCGGTTTTTTTATCCCCCGGGTAGGTACTCGCAGGATGACCGCTATCGGCGGAATTATCGTCGGTTTAGGCTATATTCTCGCTAGTTTTGCCGCTCAGATCCAGACAATTATTCTGACCTACGGAGTCATTGCTGGCACGGGAGTCGGCATCGCTTACGGTGTTCCCATGGCAGTGGTGGCACGCTGGTTTCCCGACAAAAAAGGTTTAGCGGTGGGTTTAACTATCATCGGATTTGGCCTTTCTCCCCTGATTACCGCACCTTTAGCCAATCGATTAATCAATGAATATAGCGTTAGACCAAGTTTAAGATTTTTGGGGATTATCTTTACAATAATTATTATGATTATTGCCCTCGCCATGAAATTACCCCCCCAGGACTGGCAACCTCCCGCAAATTTAGCTAATCGAAAATCCGACTTTCAGGCCAATTATCCAGTGAATATGCTGAAAAGTCGCTCATTTTATGGCTTATGGCTTTGCTATGCTATTGGTGCTTTAATTGGCTTGAGTGCCATCGGTATTTCTAGTCCCGTCGCTGAGGAAATTATCCAGATCGAGCCGGGGTTAGCCGCTAGTAGTGTTGCGCTATTTGCCTTGTTTAATGGTATTAGTCGTCCTTTGTTCGGTTGGTTGAGCGATCGCTGGAAACCCCATTATTTAGCGATCGGGGCCTATACACTCATTTTGATCGGTTGCCTGTTGATGGTCAAGTCCGAAAAAGGGGCAGTTACTAGCTATCTAGTGGCTTTTTGTCTATTTTGGTTCTGTTTAGGGGGATGGTTAGCCCTAGCTCCCGCTACCACTCTCCACTTCTTTAATCCTGACCACTACGCCCAAAATTACGGTATTGTTTTTACTGCCTACGGTGTTGGTGCTTTGATCGGAACTTTAGTAACTGGTAGAATTCGCGATTGGTTCGGTACTTACACTTATGCTTTTTATGCTATGGCTGTATTGGCAATACTGGGTATTTTTCTCGCTAGTGCCTTACTGAAAAGAGAGCGATCGCATTTATCAAATCCTAGCTAAGGGAGTTAATCTTACCCTAGAGTAGATACTGCTGCTATTTTATAGTTTAAAAGACTCGAAAGAAGTCACATTGAACGGTATAGGTCTTTTAATCACTCTTTTTCTGGGTGATTGTCGATCTTGAATCAAATCTCGGTTTTTCTCGAGGAAAGAAATTAACTGATCATCAGGGATTTCTTGGAATTCGCCAGTTTTCAATAAAACAGCAGCCATGGTAAATCGGACTCATGAATATTCGTCTCGATCGCTATCATAGCAGCCCTCTGCTAACAGAGAGTTCCCTAGAGTCAAAGAAATCACCACTTAGAGGTATATTCATTGCCTTTATTGTTGGGATTTTTTCGGCCACTGCTGACGGCGATAACTGCTATACTGCCCATGAACATTGACCAGATAGGGAACTAGATAAGTCAGTAATGCCGCCAGCCAGCGATCGCTTGTCATACGGCCGCTTATTATAGCATAACCGTGGTTAATTGTCAATAAAATTGTCCCCACTACTACAGCCACTTTTATCCCGGTGGGAGCAAATTGGGGGGATAATAAAGCCCGAAAATAGCCGATAATCCCTTTCATTGCCTATAAATCGCACTCTATCAGGCGAGTAAAACAAAAAGTCACCATTTTTAACCCGTAGGGAGACTTCCACCAGAGAGCGGGAAAACAGCCTTCAGGAGCTGCTAGACTAAAATCCCAGTGATCATAATCATCGATACGCCACTCATCTTTATCGCGCCATCCTACCAATTCACCAAATTTTCTAATTGTTTCCGCGTCTTGGGTACGCAGGGTGTTAATACTACCGCCGGCGGCAAAATATAACTTCACCTGATTGCTAAAACCGAAATGATCGCCGCTATAATTTTTCCAAAGGCGATCGAGTACTCGAATCACATTAACGGGAAACCGCATCATATCCTCTGGGGTTAAAGTATCGCGGGTTCTGCTGGCAGTTTCGAGGATAACTCGGAGAGTTTCTGCGTCTGCCTCCCTAAAGTTCCCCTCAGCTAGTAATTGCTGTAATTTACCATAGCGCTCGATGTCTGGTACTAACATCTGCCGCGCTTCGATGAGGGCAACCCGTTCGGTTAAAGATTGCAATTGAGCTAAAATATCCTGAAGTTGGGCGTTAATATCTGACATAAATGTAAAGGGGGTTTGTTGACTGCAAAACTTACCGATTTATCGGCAGAATAATTATTGATTTACCGCTTCTAATCTTGACTTGACAAAGCGATTCATCCATGCTTCTAGATAGATGCGATTGGCTTTTTGTTCTTTTAAATCTGTGGTAGTTAAAGGGTAAGGTGCTAATCCTTGAATAGCTGCCGTTGTCACACAAAACATCGACTTTTGAAAAGTTTCGCAGATCTGGACTAATAAATCTTCCTCTTGACGAAAACTCTTTTTATAAATGTCGTGCAGATAATCTGGCAAAAAGTGACGCATATCCTGCATTAATAGTGTGGGAGGAATCCCTGCACCTCCGATGGGTAAAGGATCCGCATACAAAGCACCATAGGCAAACATTCCTTGATCGTAGGGAATTTGATAGGCTTGGGCATTATAGGAAATTGTACCGGGAAAAGGTGTTCCGCGAAAGAAAACCGCCTCAACGTAGGGGATTGCCGTATCTGCAAGAAAGGTTAATCCTGCCGATTTGGGGATCAGATAATAGGTTTGTCCTTTGATTTTTACCTGATAGACAATTGCTTGACTAGCATTATCAACTAAATTTTTCTTAATGTGTGCCACCACTTCGGGAATATTGGTAATTTTTCCGACATCGTAGAGATCGGATAAACTTAAAAAAGTATCGGCCATAATTCGCCAAAATTGACCTAAACCGCTATAGTAGGCCATCATCCGCATTTGTTCTGGCAAAAATTCAGGAAAGGCTTTATTTAAAATTAAAACTAGGGGATTATTCCTAAATTTGGCTTGAATAACTTTGGCTGTCACTTCCCGAAAAGCGGCACCATCTACATAACTATCTAAACCACCCCCACCATGCCAAAACATGGCTTTCATACAGTATTCAGCATACTCAAAATTAATGCGATTATGCCACCAGTGTTGTAGTAATTTTTGCCAAGATACTTGACCATTAAAATATTTAAAGAAAGGGAAAAAAACCAAAAACTGATTTTCCGCAATATAAATTAAATTTTTGGAATAAGCATCTAACACCACTCCGTAACTTTTCAGGATACCCACTACCTCGATCAAATTCTGGGGAGTATCTTTTAACAATGCTTCCCCAGCAGTGAGACGCTCAATATAGGATGCTAGGGGATGAGAGGAGGACTTGACAGGGATAGTAACCATGCTAGAAGCTTGATAAAATAACTTTCCTGATCTATTTTAACCCATAAAAGCACAACCAATTAGCTGCGGTGGCACGGCGAGTCATGCGGGGATTGAATTCGCCAATTTTATAACCGGTAAACCCCAATTTATCTTTTAATAATTGTTTATTTTCTGGCAAGATCGATCGAGTTAATTTTACTGTTGGGGGACGATTGGCAATAAAATCCGGGGGTTCGGGATATTCACGGAGCCAATCTTCCTCTACTTGACTATTATCCCATTTTCCTTGACTTTCATCGTAGCGATAACCTAAACTTTGCCAAACCAATTTATTAACGGTTTCGTCGTCAATTTCATCGTTAATAATCGCCCAAATTATCTCTATATTTAATTCTGGTAGTTCCATGATCAAGTGAATGGGGTGTAGGGTGTGGGGTGTGGGGTGTGGGGTGTGGGGAGAATAAATAAAATAATCTCCTATTTCCTGACGACCGGCTACTGACGACTGGCTACTGCCTACGGTTAAAATAACTGGTGAATAACATCATTGATCATCGCGTAAGCGTAGCCTATTTTGCCTCCTTCTAACGCCAAAATTATTTTTATTTTAACTATCGGTGTGGTGTCGGTTTCTGCATCGGCAATTTTTATCCGGTTAGCGATCGAAGCGGTAGGTAATGCTACGATCGCATTTAGTTTATTTTTAGCGACTTCCCGTCTGATCTTGGCTTCTGTTGTCCTAATTCCGAACTGGTTGACCTTATCACGCCAAAAAGTCCCTGTTCAAGCCTATTATTACGCAGTGGGGGCAGGATTTTGTTTAGCTCTCCATTTTGCTACTTGGATTACTTCTCTATCCTACACCTCGATCGCCGCTTCTACCACTTTAGTCACCACTAATCCCCTCTGGGTTTCCCTGTTGGGTTGGTGGTGGTTTCGAGAAAAACCGACTAAATTAACCTTTATCGGCATTTTTGTGGCTCTAACGGGGGGATTATTGATTGTTTTAGCCGATCGAGATGTGAGTAGTTCTTATCCTAACCCTTTATTGGGCAATAGCTTGGCTTTAATTGGGGCAATTCTCGTCAGTGGTTATATTCTCCTCGGACGGGAAGCACAAAGGAAGGGCTTAAATATTAAGAATTATATAACTGTAGCCTACACTACCGCAGGATTAGCCTTATTACCTTCTATTTTTTTATTTGGTCAAGATTACGAAAGCTATCCCCTATCTGTGTATGTTTATGTGTTAATGATGGCGATTTTTCCGCAATTAATCGGTCATACTAGCTTTAACTGGGCTTTGCGATGGGTAGCACCGACAATAGTAACCATGGTAATTTTATTAGAGCCAATCGCCGCTAGTCTGTTAGGAGTGTTCATTTTTGGTGAAATACCAGCCCAAGAAGTCATTTATGGCGGATTAATTCTATTAATCGGCGTAGGCATTGCTATTTTAGGCGGATAAGCTGTTAGTGTATCTAAATTACTGGTTAAGTGCGATCTCGATCTCCGATTGTAACCACAGACACAGACTAGATTAGTGTACAATGATGACTGAATGAGAGTTTAAGTAGGTAGATCTTAAAAACTTGCGGATGCCCCCCTTATCAAGGGGGGATTAAGGGGGGATCAGCACCCCCTTATCAAGGGGGTATTAAGGGGGGATCAGCACTCCCCTTATCAAGGGGGGATTAAGGGGGGATATATCTTCAATTTAATTGTAACCAGCTACTTAGACAATCTGACTCAATTGAAAAATAGGGGCTCTTCTCGACTTTGTGTGATAATTTTTGCTTATGGAATCGTGAAATGTTGACTGAGAAGGACTTTTACGACTATTTTGCCGAAGAAACTATCAGTATAGGCTTCGTTTCCACACATAAACCAGAAGAGCCAAATAGGGTTTTCGGGGAATTAATTCCCTGACTAAATTTAGAAATATCCGATCATTTGCGTAATCTGTAGTTAACAGCGAAGAAAAGCCAGTAGTTTTCAGGAAAAACGGGGGGGGGTAAAAAGTGAAATTAAAAGGAAAGGGAATACAGTCAAAACTGTCATCATCCGAGTCGGGTTTCTCGATGTTAGAAGTGATGATTGCCATTTTTACTATTACCGCTTTCTTAACAGGAACCTTACAGTTAATGGCGTTCACTGCCTTATATAAAGTTCGGTCAGAAAGACAGGCTCAAGCTAACTTTTGGATTCAAGAAGATTTTGAGGATGTCAAATTTTTAGCTTCGACTTTAGATGTGAACTCCAGTCCTCCCAACCCCTACATCACCCCAGATGTATGTACAAATATCAGTCAGGGTTATGCCACAGCTTTAAGAAGAGAACTAACGGCTACTCTCCCCCCCACCAATCCACTGCAGGAACAATTAGTAGGGACAAGATCATTTGTCCGTAAAAACTATTCTCTCTATCGAACTTTTCCTGAGGATGAAGCAGCCCAGTCCGCCCATCCCCATCGCCTTCGTATAGAGTATAAGGTGAAGTTAGCTGATGGTGAAATAGCTAGTGACTATCAAACTCAAGAAAGAGACGAAAGAAACGAAGAAGAAGGAAAATTTCTTGCCAAAAGTTCTGTCGAGGTGATTCCCGATGCGTCGTTTAAATGTCCATAAAAATCAGGGTTTTACCCTGTTAGAAATTTTGGTAGCTTTGGCAATTGCGGGAATTCTTGCCGCCTTAACCGGACCTAATTTATTAGCGTGGTTGAATAGCAATAGAGTCCAACAAGCCACCGATGCTATACAATTAGCTCTAGAGGATGCCCAAAGACAAGCTATCCGTCGAGGGAAAAGTTGCACGATTAATTTTACTAACCCGACTGGCACTGGCCCCACAGTTTACTCGCAAATAACTGCCACTGAAGCAGGTTGTTTAGTGGCGACTAATGATAGGGCGAGTCCCTTGATTCCGCCAGAACGATTGCCAAATAATGCTAACGAGCGTACCCTAAATCTGCCAGAGGAAATATTTATGGTGGTGAGGAATTTTCCCACCCTAGGCGGCACTCCGGAGGTACAGTTTTCCTTTCGGGGTCATGTGCCGAGGTTAACCTTTGATCCGCCACAAAACCAAGCGATAATCGTATTATATCCCGCCGCCAATGCCACCGCCGATCCCTATCCCAACCAAGAAAAAAAATGTATAGTTATCGCTTCTCTGCTAGGAATAGTTAAACAAGGCACTTATACTGGAACTTCTCTAACTAACCTCGATGCTCGTCAATGTGAAATCCGTCTCGATGGAACTCAACCCTAATCAGTTATCAGTTATCAGGTGTGAGTTATCAGTTATCAGTTACCAAATGTGAGTTATCAGATGTGAGTTACCAGATGTGAGTTTTTAGTTGACTGATTACTGATTACTGATTACTCATTACTTTTGATTGCTCAAAAATAGTCGTAATTTCAATAAACTGAGAGTTTGACCAAGATTGAGGGGAAGGAGAGAAATGCCTTCTAACCGCGATTGTAACCAACCATCGCCCCAATACCATTCGTGATAGCCATCGATACCTTGACTCAAAAGCAAGCGTAAACACTGGTCATTGGCCAATAAAACCTGATGTTGTACGGGGATTAAACCTAACCAAGAGGTAAAAGTCAAACCTTCCTCTAATTTATCGGGTAGATTGGGTGAGAGCATTTGCGGCCACAGCCATTGACGGAGATGAGCAGTTTTGAGCAAACTATCCCCGATAGCCTGTTCACTGGCCGAGATTTCGATACGCAGCTGACTTTGTTGAAAATTGCCGAACATATGATTGTCTGATAATTTTTGTTAAGTTAGTTAAAGAATAACTAAAAATCGGGACAGCGTTTTCCAAGGATAACAGTAAGTAGTATGGCAGATAAATTAATCCGCGCCACGGCCGCCGATGGGGGAATTAGAGTAGTAGGAGTGATTACCACCCGTTTAACCGAAGAAGCTCGCCAAAGACATCAATTATCTAACGTAGCCAGTGCTGCTCTCGGTCGCACGATGGCATCGGCTTTACTCTTGGCTTCCAGTTTAAAAAAACCCGGTTCTAGGGTCAATATTCGCATTAAAGGCGACGGACCCCTGGGGGGTGTTTTAGTTGATGCGGGACTCGATGGCACGGTGCGCGGTTATGTGGACTATCCCCAAGTGGAATTACTCCCCAATGCTAAGGGTAAATTAGATGTGGGTCGCGCGGTGGGTAACAAGGGTTATGTGCGAGTCTTACGCGAAGAAAAAGGCGAGGGGAGAAATGAACTTCAAGAAAGCATCGTCGAGATAGTTTCTGGGGAAGTGGGGGAAGATATCGCCTACTACCTGGACCAATCGGAACAAATTCCCTCCGCTTTGCAAGTGGGGGTTTTTGTCGGTACGACCACAGGAGTAACGGCAGCCGGGGGAATTTTATTACAAGTTCTCTCTAAAGAAGCAGCCCGGGATGAGGTCTTAGTGGCTCGTTTAGAGTCGAGATTGCGAAAATTAACGGGATTTACGCCCCTTTTACGGGCAGGAAAAGGACTAGAAGATATTTTTCAGGAACTTCTCGGAGATATGGGTCTAGAAATTTTTCCAGCTGTGCAGATGCTGCGTTTTGATTGTAGCTGCTCTTTTGAACGGGTCTTAGGAGCTTTAAAATTCCTCGGGGTCGATGAATTAAAAGACATCATCGAAAAAGATAAACAAGCGGAAGCCGTCTGTGAGTTTTGTCGGGAAGTGTATAATGCCAACGAGAGACAATTAATCGAATTAGTCGAGTCTCTACAGGCTGAATCTTGCTGAGAAGTTGGGCAATAAGCGCCATTAGGGTAAAATCTATCTAAAATATCTGCCGGGGAGTTGTGAATGTCTAAAGGAAAAGAATTAACCGAAAATCTAGTCAAACGAGAATCGATTGACCCCCTGACTCGTTGGCCAGAGAAAACTAAGTCTTTTCTTTTTCTCTTTTGGTCTCGATACCAGCATCGTTTCACTTGGAAAGTTTGGGCGGCTTTATTTGTGGTGGTCTTTGGCGGTGTTGGCTTTCTCGCCACTTGGCAGTTATTAAATATGCAGAAGTCGCCCAATTGCCCAAAAATCTTCTGGCCTATCGCTTCTGCCTCCCTGCGTCTCTACTGCGCTCAACTTTCCGCCGATAGTCGCACCGTGGCAGGTTTACTCGAAGCCATTGCCCTGGTGGAAGCTTTACCCGAAGACCATCCCTTGCGATCGCAAGTCAATCAACAGGTGGAAGAATGGGCGCGAGATATACTGAATTTGGCCGAAAAAGACTATCAAGCGGGAAATTTAAAGCAGGCAATCGCTAAAGCTCGTCAAATCCCCAATAATATGGCAGTAGCGGCAATTATTGAAGAAAGAATCGCTAAGTGGCAAGAAACTTGGACGGAAGGCAACGAGATATTAAGCAAACTAGAGGAAAATCTCCGCGCTTCCAACTGGAATCAATCTTTCCGTCTGGCAGTGGATTTATTGAACTTAAATAACGAATATTGGGCAACGGTTAAGTATAATGAAGCGATCGCTAAAATTACCGTCGCCCGGGAAGATAGCAGTAAATTAGATAATGCCTTTAATCTCTTTGCCCGGGGCGGTCTCAACAATTGGTTCAAAGTCATCGAAGAAGCTAGAAAAATTCCAGCCAGCAGTTATGCCTATCAGGAGGCACAAAAATTAATCGCGAAAACCGAGGATAAACTAAAAGAATACGCCGAAAGATTAATTGAGCGGAAGCAATGGCAAGCTCTCCGGGATTTGGCTAACCAAACCCCCAAAGACCTCAAAATTAAAGCAGATGTCACCGATTGGTCTCTCTTGTCGGAAGCGGCCTTAGATGCGGAAACCGGCACGGTGGACGGATTAGAAGCCGGCATACTGGGACTAGAACAAATTGACGCTTCTCGACCCCTCCATCAAACGGCCCTAGCTATGAAGGAGCGCTGGCAGTTACAGGTACAGGATCTAAAAATACTGTCCGAGGCTAGAGATTTAGCACAAGCAGGTACAATCGAGCAGTATAGCGCCGCTATCGCGAAAGCGGGAGAGGTTCCCCGTAATAATCCCCTCTGGTCGCAAGCACAGCAGGAAATTGGCTCTTGGAATCGTCAAATACAAGTGATTGAAGACCGGCCGATTTTAGAACGGGCGCGGGAAATCGCTATCCCCGGCGATATTAATTCCCTCAGTAGTGCTATTATTCAGGCCCGGGCTATTGGCAAGAATCGGGTCTTATACCGAGATGCTCAACGGGAAATTCGCGACTGGCAAGCGCGGATTGAACGCATGGAGGATCAACCCATTTTAGATCAGGCTCAAGCTTTGGCCAATCTCAAAGACTATAGCACAGCGATCGAAACTGCCAATCAAATTCCCCCCGGTCGCACTCTTTCCTCGGAAGCTTCCCAAAATATCCGTCGTTGGCGCCGAGAGTTGCGGGCCCGTCAAAATCTCCAACAGGCTAATCAATTAGCGGCGACGGGAAGCGCAGAGGATTTAACCCGAGCGATTGCTTTAGTTACCAATATTTCCACTCAAACCGACGCAGGTGTGCAACGGACTGAATTGCTGGAACGTTGGAGTTATCAGCTTTTGTCTTTAGCCACGGCCCAAGCTAATAATGGCCGTTATCTGGAAGCTATTCGCCTTGCTGAATCCGTATCCCGGGAAAGTACCGCCTACAGTTCGGCTCGCTCCCAAATGCAAGGCTGGCGCAATATTCTCCAACCGCCGGCCCCACCACCAATAGTTGAATCGACTCCCCTTTCTCCAGAGTCCCCGATAGAAACACCAAGTCCGGGTCAATAAATTGATACAGTCTTGGGGCAGTGAGTGTGGCGAACCACAGAGACACAAAGGACACAAAGATCGATCGCTACTATATAAGTTAAACTTATCACATAAAGAATAAGGGAGCCAAATACCTGTATTATCCTAAATCCGGTTATTAAAGACTGATTATCTATTCCTTCTCTTGTCCCCTGCCTATCCTGATGATATTTAGCCTATACTCAACGGATTTAGTATAGCCAACAAATAACCAAAGCCAATTTTTAAAAGATAATAGGTGTTATGAATTAAATTAATTAATCAAGCAAAAAACAGATATCCGTAATTTCTATAAACCTCCTGCATAATTAATTTTTGATGGTTCAAAAACGGCAATAATAAGGATTAAATAACACAAAATCTTTAAATAGACCATTTAATTGATTATTATTCATTCTTAATTCTCCTGACTACTGGCTACTGACTCCTAACCCTAAAAACGATTTTTGATTTCTGTAAGAGGTCTTATGAAAGCAAGTGAGGTACTGGATTTATATGCCAAAGGGAAACGCAATTTTAAAGGAGTAAAATTAAAAGGACAGTGTTTTCGCGGACAGAATTTATCGGGGGCTAATTTTAGTCAAGCAGATCTGCGTGGTACTAATTTTCAAGGTGCTATTTTAGAGGGAACTAAATTTACCGAGGCCAGGGCAGGATTACTAAAGCGCGGTCGGCTACAATTAATTTTAATTTCTTGGTTAATAGCGGCTTTCTGCGGCTTTGTGTGGGGATTAGCTGGTTATTATCTAGCTTTAATGCTGGTGACGGATGTAAGCCAATTTAAAATCATTGGTGCGGTGATAATCACGATTTTATCCCTAATTTATGTAAGATTTTATCGTCAGCGAGTTGGGGGATTACCCTTAGTTTTATCCTTGATTTCTGGTCAATCAACAAGTTTTATCCTAGCAATTTTCATCAGCTTAATTTTAACTTTATTGACAGTAATTATCTTGGCTTTTCAGGGAGCATTAGCTGGAATAGCCGTGATGAATGGAACTTTTTCTATAGCTTTGATTGTTGGGGTTTGTGGTACTTTATTCACCGCTTATCTGGCCTGGTTGTCCCTAGAAGAATCGAGACAAACAATCACGAAATCGATAGCAATTGCTTTTTTAGCCAGTAAAGGTACAAATTTTTGCGGCGCAAATCTTAAAGAAGCGGATTTCACGGGAGCGCAGTTAAAAGCCACTGATTTAAGAGCAAAAGATTTAACTAGAACTCGATTTTATCTGGTATCGGGCATCGAGCGAGCGCGTTGGGAAAAGACAATTTTAGCCGAAGTGGCGATGAGAAATCTTCTCGTTACTGGTCAAGGGGAAAATAAAGCTTATATTGGCTATAATTTTCGTGGACTGAATCTTTACGGGTTTAACTTCAAAAATGCCAATCTGACTAGAGCAAATTTGAGCGAGGCAAATTTAGCCTACGCTAATCTAGAAGGGGCAAATTTAGCCCATAGTAACGTGATGAGAGCCAATTTACAGGCAGCCACCCTGACAGGCGCTTGTATCGAAGCTTGGAAAATCGCCGAAAATACCAATTTAGAAGGGGTTGATTGTGATTATATATATTTAGTCGAGTCCGACCAAGAGCGCCGTCCCAAGCAGGGAGAATTTGAGGAAGGGGAATTCCAGCAATTGGCCCTGGAGCAGCGAAAATTGTATGTTGACGAATGAATGCTATACAAAGCTAAAATTGCCGCGCCGAGGCGGACAATTAGAGGGATAATAAGACCAGCCTTAACACCTATCCCCCGACTGGTAACTGATCACTGATAAGCGATGGTGAATATTTCTAATCAAGTTACACCCAATTGGGGACTAGCGCCCCTGGCAAAAGTCCCCGATGTCCAAATCCTAGCGGCGATCGATATTGGTACGAATTCGGTTCACATGGTAGTGGTGAAAATTGAACCGTCTTTACCCGCTTTTACGATTATTGCCAGAGAAAAGGATACAGTCCGTCTGGGCGATCGAGATAGGAAAACTGGTAAATTAACCCTAGCGGCCATGGAAAGAGCGATCGCGGCTTTAAAACGCTGTCACGATCTGGCTATTAGTCTCCATGCGGATCAGATTATCGCCGTGGCCACCAGCGCCACCCGGGAAGCAGCCAACGGTGACGAATTTTTGGCTTTAATCGAGAAAGAAGTCGGTATTTCTGTAAATCTCATCTCTGGACAGGAGGAAGCGCGCCGGATTTATCTCGGTGTCGTCTCGGGAATGGATTTCCAAAATCAAGCCCATATTATTATCGATATCGGTGGTGGTTCCACAGAATTAATCTTAGCTGATAGCCAAGAAATTCGCTTTCTTAGTAGTACCAAAATCGGGGCGGTGCGTTTGACCCAAGATTTGATCACCACCGATCCCATTAGTACCACAGAATTAGCCTATTTAAGGGCATACACCAGGGGAATGTTGGAGCGGGCAGTAGAGGAAATTAAACATCATTTACAGGTGGGAGAAGTGCCGCGTTTAGTGGGAACTTCTGGGACGATCGAAACTTTGATGACTATCCATGCTTTGGAGAAATTGGGGTTAATTCCCAATCCTTTAAATGGCTATCAATTAACCCGTAAAGATGTCAGAGAATTGGTTAAACGTTTCGCCAGTTTGGACTATCACCAAAGACTGGCAATTCTGGGAATGTCCGATAAACGGGCCGAGATAATTCTAGCAGGTTCGATCGTGCTTTTGGAAGCGATGACCATGTTAGATGTTGATAAGTTAGTTCTCTGTGAAAGGGCCCTGCGAGAAGGGGTAATCGTCGATTGGATGCTGACCCACGGTTTAATTGATAATCGGTTACTTTATCAGAGTGAAATCCGTCAGCGCAGTGTCTTGAAAATAGCGAAAAAGTATCAAGTTAATTTAGAATCTGCTGAGAGAATAGCGACATTTTCCCTGTCTTTGTTCGAGCAAACCCAAGCACAATTACATTCTTGGAATCAGGAGGCTAAAGATCTATTATGGGCGGCGGCAATTTTACATAATAGTGGTTTATATGTTAGTCATGCTGCCCATCATAAGCATTCCTATTATTTAATTCGCAATGGTGAACTGTTGGGCTATACAGAAATAGAGTTAGAAGTTATCGCTAATATCGCTCGTTATCACCGTAAAAGTAAGCCGAAGAAAAGACACGATGATTTTATGAAATTAACGGAATACTATCAGTATATGGTCAGACATCTAAGTGCTATACTGCGCTTGGCCGTGGCTTTAGATCGACGACAAATAGGAGCGATTAAAAAGATTGAATGTAAGTACGATCCCGAATATAGAACCCTACATCTGCATCTTTTTCCTAATAATGCTGAAGATGATTGTGCTTTAGAATTGTGGAGTTTAGACTATAAAAAACCCGTTTTTGAGGAAGAATTTGGGGTGAAAGTAGTGGCAACTTTGGCATTTTTACCCTGAAATCATGAGCGATGAGTAGCTTGAAATCGGCGAGATTGGAATTTTCGAGACTTGTTACCCGTTATTCTAGGTCAAGATTATCGACCGTGGCAAATTGATAATTTTTGTTGATAGTCAAGCAGGAAAACAGTTAAAAACTGCGAAGTTACTGTTATAATCCAGAGGGAATAGGAACGCAGAAAGAAAAGGAGCCGAAAAACTTGTTGCAATTAGCCAAAATCAGCCGCTCGATCGCTCTTGGTTGCTTAGGAACAATACTGACTAGCTTCCCTGTCCTCTCGGCCGAGAGAATCACTTTTATCTTAGCGCCCTTTAGTCGTACCCTAGAAATTAGTTCCCTAGAAAAGTTTGCCAAAACTGGCAGAATTGACGCTAATCTAAGACAATATTTAGGTAATACCACCGCCGAACAACAAAAAGAATTTCGCCAAGCTTTAACCACAAGTAAAGAAATTAATCCCGTCCTGATCTCGCGCTTTTTTAACACCAGAATGGGGGAAGATATTCTCAACCTTTTAGGGGAACTGATCACCATTCAAGGGGGTATTAATGGTAAATTTGCCCTGCGTTCTGCCCTAGTTAAATCAGCTTTTGAACCGGAAGGGGTAACTATTCTTAGCCTGCTGCGTAATCTGCCCACTAATATGCAGATTGATGTGACAAAAGTGCAAAGATTAGCCCGGGCGATCGATGTCGTCCTGAAAGCCACCACGGTATTTACGGAAAAGGTGGCGCAATTATCCTTAGAAGAAGCTAAAAAGGCCGGTGAAATTAATTTTACCGCCATGACCGACCCCCGACAACCCGGACCGCAACAAGTGGAACAGATGCGGCTGGATTTAACCGATAGCCGTCGTCAGAGGAAACTTTATCTGATTATTGTCAAACCCAAGGGGCAATTAACCCAGAAAACCCCCGTTATCGTCTTTTCCCACGGTTTAGCTTCCCGTCCCGAAGATTTTGTCCGACACGCAGAACACTTTGCTAGTTACGGTTATCTCGTCGCTATGCCCCAACACCCCGGCAGCGATACCCTACAGGTACAGAATCTACTCGCCGGTTTATCGCGGACGGTTTTTTATACCAACGAATTTGTCGATCGTCCATTGGACATATCTTTTGTGATCGATGAATTGCAAAGACGCAACGCGGGGGAATTTCAGGGGCAATTAGATTTAGATAATGTGGGAGTTGGTGGACATTCCTTCGGCGGTTATACAGCCTTAGCTGTGGGTGGAGCGACAATCGATTTCGAGAATCTACAACGGGACTGTCAAAGAAGATTGGCTTTTCTCAATGTCTCCCTCTTGCTGCAGTGTCGTGCTTTGGATTTACCCCGGGAAGAATACAACTTTCGCGATCCGAGAATCAAAGCGATTTTTGCGGTTAATCCGTTTAATTGGAGTATTTTTGGGGCTAAAGGACTGGCTAAAATCGAAATTCCCACTTTTGTGGCGGCAGGAACCTACGATCCGGCTACCCCCGCTATTTTTGAACAGGTGCGCTCTTTTCCCCTGCTCAAAACCGAAAATAAATATTTAGCTCTGATTGAAGGTCAAGCTCACGTTGACTTTTCGGTACTAGATGCGGGAATTAACGAAGCGATCGAATCCATAGCCGATCTTACCCTGCCAGCACCATATCTGATCGATAGTTACGCCCATTCCCTATCTTTGGCCTTTTTTGAGGTCTATATTCGCAAAAACCCCAGCTATAAACCTTTTTTACAGGCGGCCTATTCCCAATATCTCAGTCAAGGCCAGGAGTTTAGATGTTTTCTGATTACCCGCGCCTCCTCGGCCGCTTTAGAACAACTGATCAAAGATTTTGTTGCTCAAAATGTCCGTTAATCAGTGATCAGTTATCAGTTAACTGATCACTGAAAAAAATTACCACCTCCTACTCCCAATTCATAATTCATAATTTATGTTTGTTGAGGGCGTTTAAGTAGTAATTGGATAGCCAAAAGAATTAAACCAATGGTGACAAAAACAAAAATAAAGGTTCCCAGAGAAGCTAAACCAAAAACTAAAGTGCGGACAGCACTGCCAATTCTCAAGGCGATCGGACTGTGAGCAACCATTGGTTTTGAGTAAAAAGAATGACCGATCGCTGCCGTGAGATAATAGAGAATTGTCCCCAATGCTGCCGAAATTGCCGCGCCAACTAAACAGCGAGTAGGAGTAACTTTTTTGGTTTCTAATTCTGTGGTCATTACTTTTTATTCCTCAAATACTGCCCGGGTTAAATTTTAATTAGGGTTTGCTGAAAAAGTTTTTCGTGGGGGTAGGGTGTGGGGTGTGGGGTGTGGGGTGTGGGGTTTTACGGATTTTGAGGGGGTCAGTTACCTAATTTTCAGGGAAAAAGTCCTGGAATTTTACCCCCGATCACTCCAATAGCTGGCACTTTTTGAGGGAAAAAAAGTCTAAAAGTCTTATCCAACAAGGGTTTTAGATTTATTCAGCAACCCCTAATTAAACC
>NZ_JAQMSY010000082.1:0-27256 GCF_028329095.1 Microcystis sp. CS-574 | reverse complement strand
CTCCTATCTCCTGACTCCCGACTCCTGACTCCTATCTCCTGACTTCTAACCCAATTTTGGATAAAGATAAGTAAAAATTATTTATTGACCGTAAAAACTTGAGAATATTTAAATTAACATTCCGCAATATTTATAAATTCTTAAGAATTAATTGAGAAAGATTTTTATTTAACAACGATGTTATCATGGTTACAGCGATTTTACTGAATTTCATAATGGCCTGTTTTGTGCTTTTTTGGGCAGCAATGGCTGAAACCCTTGCCACACCTAGAAGGTGATCCTAATTAAGACGGGTAAATCAGTCAATTTCACCCACAACGATGATCTTTTTTTTGTGTAGTTTTATTGCAAAAAAAAAGTTCTTTTGACAAAAAGCACAAAGTATGATAGAGACTAACGTATTTCTGGCTGCGAGTAATTATCATTGTCCCAGTATTCTCAAAATCGAATAGTATAGATTGAAATAACTCAATGTACGCAAACCTATGGATGGCAGCTTAATCCTGTTCAATATTCTCAATCCGCCGGTTTTGTTCTTTTTCTTAGGAATGCTGGCAGTATTTTTTAAATCCGACCTAGAGATTCCCCAACCACTGCCTAAACTCTTTTCTCTCTATCTGTTGATGGCGATTGGTTTCAAGGGGGGTTATGAACTAGCGAAAAGTGGCATCAATAACCAAATCGCTTTAACTTTGATTGCCTCTGTGGTTATGGCTTGCATCGTTCCCATTTACACTTTCTTTATCCTGAAAATTAAACTCGATAGTGCCAATGCAGCGGCCATCGCAGCCGCCTATGGTTCCATTAGTGCCGTTACTTTCATCACCGCCAGTTCTTTTTTAGAAAAACTGCATATTTCCTATGGCGGTCACATGGTAGCGGCCTTAGCTTTAATGGAATCGCCGGCGATTGTAGTGGGTTTAATCCTGGTGCGAGTCTTTAAAGAGAAAAATGGCGAAGAAGAAGCGTTTTCTTGGTCAAAGGTTCTACATGAAGCCTTTTTAAATGGTTCGGTATTTCTCTTAGTCGGTAGTGTTGTGGTTGGTATGCTCACCGGGGAAAAAGGCTGGGAAAAACTACAACCTTTCACTCAAGGGATTTTTTATGGTGCGTTAACTTTCTTTCTCCTTGATATGGGATTAGTGGCGGCGAAAAGAATCCGGGAATTAGGCAAAACTGGTTCTTTTCTCATCGGTTTTGCGGTATTCATTCCCGTCATCAATGCTATGGTTGGCATTCTCATTGCTAAGGTTCTCGGATTTGAAGAGGGCAATGCTTTATTATTCGCTGTTTTGTGTGCCAGTGCCTCTTATATTGCTGTTCCTGCGGCCATGAGAATGACTGTTCCTGAAGCTAATCCTAGTGTATACGTTTCTATGGCCTTGGCTTTAACTTTTCCCTTCAATATCGTCATCGGTATTCCTCTGTACCTAGAGATGATCAAAATCATTGGCCGTGGAGTCTAAAAAGCCAGGCGGTTTTTAAATAATTCCTGTCAAAATTTTTCTCTTGCACTTATACCTTTTTTACTTAACTACCATGCTTGAATCCCCTCATCCTTCCCTACAAACTGTCAAAAAAGTGGACATAATTGTTAGTCATGCTCTTCTGGAAGAAACCTTAAGCATTCTTGATCTTGTCGGAGTTTCCGGTTATACCGTCCTTGGCAATGCTTCGGGAAAAGGCGATCGAGGTTTATCCCGTGATGACTTGGATTGTGATTACAGTGGTAACTACATTATGACGGTTTGTAATAGTGACGAACAACTTAATCGTCTGATCGATAAAATTCAGCCTTTTTTAAAAAAAGCTGGCGGAATTTTTGTAGTGACTACGGCCCAATGGCTAACTCATTAGACCTCTTGTAAAAATCAAAAATTGTCTTAGTTAATTAGGAGTCAGTCCCGATGAAAAAATTTTCACCCCCACAGATGAAAGAGGTTTCCTTCCCTACACCCCACACCCCACACCCTCTTTCAAGTCATCAGTCAGGAGAACGATCTTTTCCAGTTTAGAATTTATCTGTATCTGGTCTGGGACCAACAGCGCCAGCAGGATTAACAAAAAGATTCCCACCGGCTTCATTTTGGAAGATACAATCGATTTTCGGTTTGCCTTCCAAGGGACCGGTATAACCAAAGGTATTCATCCGGTTTTTACAACTTTGTACCTGCTGTCCATCGACTAATTTTTGTTGTTCTAAAATTGACCAGTTATTGCGTCGCAAAACGCAACCGGGTTGCATGACTGGTTGGGTAACAAAAACATTAAAGGGGTTAAGGGTGACATAAACCCGCAAATCGGTGACAATGGCGCTGGCCCCAAATTGCACGCATAATTCCGCATTGGGGGCGCTGCGATCGATTACTTCTCGGGAAGCGACGTTTTCGGGGCTAAAATTAGCGGTAGAACTGAATACCAGACCGAGACCCACTCCTAGTACAAAAATACCACCAATCAGAGCGATCATGGCATAGTTCAATTTTGCCAATAGGCCTCCGGGGGACGAAGCGCGGGAGTCATCGCCATAGGAGCGGTCATAATCACGATCACGCGATCGAGGAGGAGTATAACGAGGTCTTCTATTCATAGAAATTTCTGATGTGGCTGCTATGGCGGTCAGTCGTTAGCTATTAGCTTATCATTGTTCTATCCTAGCAACCCGGGGGATAACCGACAGGATAGGTCTGGTATAGGGCTATATCGTTTTTTTTGGGTTAGTATGCTATGGTGGATCACTAAACAGAGTAAGTCAGCCTAATCCAAGTTTCTATGCTAGATATTAGCTAGACAAATTCGGAGCGGAGGAACCACATTTGGGGGCGTATTTCTAGATTTTTTAGCCTAGAAAAGGATATCTCTCTATCCTAGCCCGTCAGCTAACTTCGTCGGCGTGGGGGGGAAGACTGAAGCATCACTACATTCCTAGTAATGTCTTGATCGGTTCAGTTATGTCGCTGGTACTACTTGATAGTCATAACTCAAAGGAGACATTGTTTATGGGGATTCTCATGTCAGCTTACCGATCACAACAATTTTAAGATTTTCCGTAGATAACCATATTTTCTATGAGTTTGCTGTACATTTTTCGAGCAAACTTTTAGTTGTATCGAGAAACCAAGAGTAAAAACAGGATCAAAAATGCTGGAATCTTTACCAATGTGGATTGCTGCGATGACTTTTATTGCAGTCATTGTGGTTATTATGTTCGAGTGGCTTCATATTACCGTAGCGGCTTTATTAGGAGCTTTAATTTTAGTTTTTACCCATATCATGACTCTCCAGGAAGCGGTGGGTTATATCAGTCGTAGTTATGCCACTCTTGCCCTATTTTTTGGGGTGATGGTGTTAGTAAGAGCCTTTGAACCAACGAAAATTTTTGATTATTTAGCAGCACAAATGGTGCTTTTAGCCAAGGGACAGGGCAAATTATTACTAATAGGAATTGTTGCCATTACTACCCCGATCTGTGCGGTATTACCCAACGCCACCACGGTGATGTTATTAGCACCTTTAATTCCGCCCTTAGCTCAAGATATAGGGGTAGATTTTGTGCCTCTCTTAATCCTGATGGTTTTCGTAGCCAACAGTTCTGGATTATTAACTATTGTTGGTGATCCCGCTACTTATATTGTTGGTGATTCTATTAATATCACCTTCATGGAATACCTACAGCGTTTAAGTTTAGGTGGTGCCTTGGCAGTGATTACCATTCTGGTTATGTTACCTTGGTTATTCCCCAAAATCTGGCGGACAAAATTCGAGCATTTAGAAGACTTACCCCATCCGAAAATTAATCATCCTCGCGTCTTAGCTCTGGGGGGGATTATCGTCTTTTTGGTCTTATTTTTGTTCGTCGTCGGCGAATCTTTTCCTGTACCCCTTGCTCCTGCTGCCGTTGCTCTGATGGGGGCAGCTTTAGCCCTACTTTTAGCCCAGCAATCGAAGATAGATACGGTGCATAATATTCTCCGGGATGTGGACTGGAGTACCCTATTATTTTTTATGTCGATTTTTGTGCTAATTGGCGGTTTAGAAAAAACTGGCGTAGTTAATAGTGTATCGGGACTTCTGGCGATAATTTTAGGCAAAAATATCTTTTTAGGTTCTCTAGTCTTGCTGTTTTTTGTCGGACTTGTTTCCAGTGTCGTTCCCAATATTCCCCTAGTGGTGGCCATGGTTCCACTACTGAAACAGTACCTTGTTAATGTTAATTTAGTCGGGACGGAGGTTCTTTCCCCCGATTATGCCGGTTCTTTTCCCCCAGAAGTTTTACCGCTTTTCTATGCGATGATGTATGGAGCCACCCTAGGGGGTAATGGTACTTTAGTGGGAGCTTCTTCTAATATTGTCGCCGCCGGCATCGCCGAACAACACGGGGGCAAAATTACTTTTCATACCTTCCTGCGCTACGGTTTACCGGTGATGTTTACTCAGTTAGTCGTCTCGGCTATGTATATGTTAGTTTTCTTTGTCTAGTCTATCTCTGGGGATATTAATGTTAAGTCCGTTTAAGATTGACAAAATCGTTAACATTGATTAACATTCTTCTATCGTGCTAGATAATCTGGATTGAGCGGCGACCGTGAACAAAAAAATCTCTGTTTTAGCACCAGATTTATCCGGTGGTGGTGGCACAAGAGTCTATTTGATTGCTCAAGTCTTGCAACAGCTAAACTGTCAGGTGACGGTTTATGGTCCGATTTTTGGCTGGGAAATCTATCCAACCCCACCGGGGAATATAGCGGTGGTATCGGTCAAAGGCAATAATTATCCCCAGTTTTTTGGCCAGATCAAAACTTTACTTGATCGCCTCTCCGGAGAGATTATCTATGGGGTTAAACCCCGTCCCACCAGTTTCGGCATCGGTTTACTGAAACGTTTTTTTTCCCCACGTCCCCTAATTCTCGATATTGACGATTGGGAAATGAGTTGGTTTGATGGCGATCGATGGTCCTATCGTCCTTATCCCCGACAATTAGCTAGGGATATACTCAAAAAAATGCTGCGCTTAGGGATCCGAATCACCCTCTTTATCTGTGCTGGTTGGAAAATTTAATTAACCGTGCCGATGCGGTGACGGTTAATAATCAATTTTTGCAAAAGCGTTATGGGGGGATTTATTTACCGAATGGCAAGGATACGTAACTTTTCGATCCCAATCTTTACGATCCCGTCGCTTGTCGTCAAAAATACGGTTTATCTGCCTATAAAGTCTTAATGTTCCAGGGTACAGCTAGACCCCACAAAGGTTTAGAAGATGTCTTAATCGCTTTAGATCAAATTGGTGATCCTGATTTTAAATTGGTGGTGGTGGAAGGTCGCCAAATCGGGGATGGTTATCTGGATAGTTTGCTAGAAAAAGGTCAACCTTGGTTAATTCATTTACCTGCTCAACCGATCGATCAAATGCCGGAAGTTATTGCCGCTGCCCATGCTATTATCGTTCCCCAGAGGGATGAAGCTACGGCTAACGCCCAATTTCCGATTAAACTTACCGATGGTATGGCGATGGCTAAACAGATTATTTCCACTAAAGTGGCAGATATTCCCGAAATTTTAGCTTATATTGGCTATTTAGTCGAACCTCGATCGCCAGAACAACTAGCTGCTATGATTAGCGAAGTTTTTAATCATCTCGACTCGGCTAATGCACGAGGAATAAAAGCGAGAGAGCACTGTATCGCCTCCTATAGTACCACCGCCATGGCGACAACTCTCTCTCGCCTAATTACTTCTCTGGAAGCAAAATATTAGAGTCTAGCGAGTAGGATAATTGACCGTTCACTGTTTACTTTATTACTTGCGATGAATCCTAATCAAATTCTGCTTAAATATACGCTGAAACACTGGATATTAGTGGTTTCCAGCATTATTATCGGGTTTGTCAGTACCATATTTAATGGGGTAGGAGCTATTTTAGTTATCCCCTTACTAATTTATTTTATTAATCCCGAAAATGATATCTTAAAAAATGCCCCCCACATTATCAAAAAGCTGCTCTCCGTTTTCGAGGTTTTCTCGGTCGATACTCGTTTTTTCTGGATGTTTGCGGCGATATTATTGATTTTAATTCTCAAGCACATTACCAATTTTGTCAGTAATTTGCTAGGTACTTACTTGTCTTTGATTATGGCAAGAGATATGCGAATTGATTCAGTTATTCTGCTGCTAGAAGTGGATATAGATTATTATGTAAAAAGTAAAATAGGAGATATTTTTAATCGTTTCATGTCGGAGATTAATCGAGCCGTGGGATCAATTAGAAATTACATTGGCTTGGTTAAGATTGTCGCCACAGCTTTCATGTACTTGGCTATTTTATTATCAATTTCTTGGCAATTAACTATTATTTCTAGTGTTTTGGGTGGCTTTTTAGCTCTGCTTAATCAATACTTTGTCAAGAGATCAAAAAAGTTTGGAGAGATTATCACCGTAACGGCTAAACAGCAAAGTAATAAACTGTTGGAACTGTTAACGGGAATTCGCCTAATTAAAGCAGTAGGAAATGAAAGATACGAATTAAAATCTATTGTGGAAGATATCGAAGCTAGGGAGAAAGCCGGTTTAGATGCCCAGACTAATAATGCTGTAATCGGACCGCTCAATGAGATCGGTGGGGTAATTATTATTGCTTTAATTATCATTGCTGGTCGTTATCTTTTTAATGAACAACTGCAAGCTTTAGCGACAATTTTATTGACCTATCTCTATGTGCTTTTCCGGGCCTTGCCGATAGTTAGTCAAATTAACGGTGTTAGGAGTAGTCTATTGGTTGATGTTTCCGCAGTAGAGGTGGTAGCGGATTTTCTCATTCGAGAGAATAAACCGTTTATGACTAATGGCTCTATTCCCTATCAAAGATTAGAGACAGGTATTCATTTTGATAACGTCCAATTTTCCTATCCCAGTCATCAAGAATTAGTTCTCAAGGGCATCGATCTGTGGATTCCAAAAGGAAAAATGATCGCTCTTGTTGGTGCTTCGGGGGCGGGAAAATCGACAATTGCTGATTTATTACCACGCTTTTATGATCCTACAGCCGGGAGAATTCTTTTTGACGGTCACGATTTACGCCATTATGATCTCAAATCCTTGAGAAAAGCGATGGGAATAGTCAGTCAAGACACTTTTCTCTTTAATAATTCTCTCCGTTTTAATATTGCCTACGGATTAAGCGATGTTAGTGATGCAGAAATTTTAGAGGCGACAAAAAGGGCGAATGCCTACGAGTTTATCTCCAAACTGCCGGAAGGACTGGATACGGAAATTGGCGATCGGGGAGTGAGACTTTCGGGAGGACAAAAACAAAGATTAGCGATCGCTCGTGCCTTACTGCGAGAGCCAGATATTCTCATTCTCGATGAAGCCACCAGTGCTTTGGATACAATTTCTGAGCGTTTAGTACAGGAAGCGATCGATGAACTCTGTCGCGAGCGGACTACTCTTGTGATCGCTCACCGTCTTTCCACTGTTCAAAAAGCCTATCAAATTGTGGTGCTGGACAAGGGAAAAGTGGCAGAAATCGGCAATCACGAGGAATTATTAGCTCAAGGTGGTCATTATGCCCGTTTACACGCTCTGCAATTTAGTGATAGCAAAGGGGCTGACTCTAAGAATAGGGAAAATGAGCAAAAAAGAAAAGCTTATTTATCCTACGAAGCGAGAAGCAGTCTTAATAGTCTTTTAGGTTCTTTGCGTCTGGTATCTGAGGATTTAATCGATGATTCTCAGGAGAAACAGGAAATTTTAGAAGAATCCTGTAGTTCAGCTATGCGACTTCTCCGCATTATCGAAGACTACGAGTATTCCTCGACTCGATAGATCTCCTGCAAAAATCAAAAATTGTCGTAGTTAGTGAGGAGTCAGTCTCGATGAAAAAATTTTCACCACCAGAGATGAAAGAGGTGTCCTTCCCTACACCCTACACCCTCTTTCAAGTCAGGAGACAGGAAATTTGCAGGAGGTCTCTAGAAAAAAACTTAAGTTATACTAAAATAATTAGTACAGATAGGCATCTTCCCAGACGGTGAAAAGGAATTATTGACCCTTGAAAACTACAGTTAAAGTCAGCAGACAAACCCAATTACCCCTACATCTAGTTATTACCCATCCCCAGTATCGTTTTGTCGATTTATTTGCGGGAATCGGTGGGTTTAGAATCGCTTTGGAGAAATTGGGAGGACGTTGTTTAGGCTATTCAGAAATCGATAAACAGGCCATGCAAGTTTATCAACAAAATTTTATTAGCTATCTCAACAGCGATGAAATTGCTTTCGGAGATGTGAGTAAAATCAGCAATTTACCCGATAATCTTGATCTTATTGTCGGCGGCGTTCCCTGTCAACCTTGGTCGGTGGCGGGATGTTTACGGGGATTTGAAGATCCCCGGGGAAAACTCTGGTTTGATGTGATTAAATTAGTCCAGAAAAGTCAACCGAAAAGCTTTATTTTCGAGAATGTCAGTGGTTTAGCTAGTCCTCGCAATCGGGAGAATTTACAATTAATTATCGATGAATTAACCAGCTGTGGTTATCAAGTTTACTGGCAGTTATTAAATGCCTACGATTTTGGTTTACCCCAGAATCGCGAGAGAGTTTTTATCGTAGGAATTAGAAAAGATATAGACAACTATGATCGGTTTAAATTTCCTTTACCTTTGGGTATCCATCCGAAGGTTTTGGATATTTTAGAAGACATCAAAAATATTCAACCCGTCGAGAAAGTTAAGTTATCAGCAGATACTTTATTTAATGGTTTTGTTCCTCCATCGAGAACTCGTTTTCAAAAAGAAGATGAATTAAATGACTTCTTTATTTTTTCTGATTTAAGAAATGGCCACACAACTATTCATTCTTGGGATATTATCAAAACTACGGAACGACAAAAAAGTATCTGTTTAGCTTTGCTGAAATTAAGACGCAGTAAAAAGTATGGCGAAAAAGATGGTCATCCCGTGGCTTTTTCTACTTTTTTGGAAATTATACCCGACCTAAAAATCGAGGAACTAAATCAGTTAGTTTCTCTGGGTATTTGTTGGCAAACGCAGGAGGGTAAGTATGAATTTATTAACTCGAAAAATATGACGGGAATGAACGGCATTTATCGGATTATTTTACCGACGGCCGATATTATTCCTACCCTAACCGCTACGGGTGCTAAAGATTATATTGCCACTATTTCAATTACCGCTACTCATCCCCAAGAATACAAACAATTGTTTTTAAAGAAAATCTATAAACCCAAAAAGTTTCGAGAAATTACTCCCCAAGATGCGCGTAAATTACAAGGATTCCCCGATAATTTTATCTATCATCCACAGCCGGCTATCGCTAAAAAACAATTCGGAAATGCTGTTCCTATCCCTGTAGTGCAAGCAGTGGCTAGAAATTTACTAGAAATAATTCGTCCCGATTATTAGACTGCGGGATACTGACTCATCTTAAAATATTTAAAGGCTTAAAAATCCAAGTTTTTGTTGTGGGGAGTCGGTCGTCAGAAGTCGGTCATCAATACCAAATTAGGTTATACTTCATCTTTATGAGAAAGTCTGTAAATTATCCTAATTGCTAAGGAGGTTAAAAATTGAGACATTTCCTGCTAAAAATCTAACTACTTTAAATTGAAAAAATGATCATGTTTAAACGATACGAAGCTGATGAGCAAGTTATATTTCATGGTGATTCTTTGCCGATTTTATCCAGTGAGATTGCCTCTAATTCTGTAGATCTAATTTTTCTCGATCCTCCCTATAATATAGGTAAGCATTTCGCCGATTTTTACGACAAATGGGAATCGGAAAATGATTATATAAATTGGGCAAATCAAATTCTTGATCAGTGTCTTCGTATCTTGAAACCCCAGGGAACATTATATGTTATGGCCAGCACTCAAGCAATGCCTTACTTTGATCTTTACTTAAGACAAAAAATGATGATTCTTAGTCGTATTATCTGGCATTATGATAGTTCAGGAGTACAAGCAACAAAATACTTTGGTTCGATGTATGAACCAATACTTCACTGTGTGAAAGATAAAAATAATTACACTTTTAATTCAAAGGATATTAAGATAGAAGCAAAAACCGGAGCAAAACGAAAACTAATTGATTATAGAAAAGCGATTCCGAGTCAATACAATACAGAGAAAGTACCGGGCAATGTCTGGTATTTCCCTAGGGTAAGATATCGCATGGATGAATACGAAAATCATCCCTCACAAAAACCTGAATCATTGCTAGAAAGAATTATTTTGACCAGCACTGACAAGAATGGAATTGTGCTTGATCCATTTGCTGGAACTTTTACAGCTGCAGCTGTAGCTAAACGTTTGGGAAGAATTTCTATTAGTATAGAATTACAAGAGGAGTATTTAAAAATTGGTCTTCGACGGATTCTCGGATGGCAAGAATACAAGGGAGAAAAGTTACTCCCTCCTCAAAAAAGCTATAGTAGAAAAAGCGAAAATAAACAAGAATCTAACTTTGTACAGGAGAGTCTTTTCGATGTCGATAGTAAAGCATGAATTCACCAAGATAATTATTAAAATTATCGATAATTACTTTCCCAATCAGGGAAATAGCATTTTAAATGCTAGTGAGTTATTGCAATATTTGAACATTAAAACTAGAGCCGCTAATCGAGGTTCTAAATCCCGAGCAGGATTGGCTAATCATTATGCCATTTATGTTTTAGTGGAAGACTATATTAATAATGAGTTTCATCTTAAGGATGGATACGACGAGTATCAAGGCGCTCAGTATATGACACTTTTTCGCAGGCAAAGGGAGCTTCCTTTTGGCGATAAATTACAAAATCATGCTCTCAATCATCGATTAAATCAGGAATTTAAAAAGTATTTTCCCACTTTATCTTATCTGCCTATAATTAGAGATGTTAAAACCAATAGATACTGGATTAATGAGAATCTAATTAAGTTTTATCTAGAGGGTAATCAAGTTAATATTGCGCCATTGATTATAGATATAATTGATGCCTATGTGCAAACAAGACAAAAAGCATTTAATCAATTTATCAGCTATTGTCAACAGATGATTGATATTCAACAGCAAGATCCCCAGAAAGCTATTGAATTTATTCGGAGTTTACTCAGACCAAACATTGATGCTAGAGTTTTTGAGATTGTCAGTTATGCAATTCTTAAAGAGTATTATGGGGAACAGAAAATATATTGGGGGTGGTCGCCTGATCGCTTAAACTCTGAATACTTATTTTTATATAAAACTGGTCGAACAAATGCCAATGACGGGGGGATAGATTTTGTCATGAAACCCCTAGGTCGATTTTTTCAAGTTACGGAAACGATAGCTGCTGATAAATATTTTTTAGATATTGATAAAGTGCAAAAATATCCCATTACTTTTGTGGTTAAAACCGAGCAGACTTGCGAGGAAATTTTAGAAAAAGTTGCGGAGCAAGCTAAGATAAGATACAAGATCAGGGCAATTGTCGAAAGATATCTAGAATCTGTAGAGGCAGTGATCAATATTCCCGAATTAATCAACCGTTTTGAGCGGGTTTTAGCTCAAGGTAAAGGAGGAGCGGTAATTGCAGAAATGGTTTTACAGAGCCGGATTGAGTTTAACCTAGAATCAGAGCCATAAAGATATCTAACTCCCCAGCTAAACTAGAATAGAAAGATAGGAAAGCGATCGAAATTAGAATGACGACCGAAATTGAAAAAGAACTAGAAACCAGCGAAGCTGTCTTGGAAAAACGGCGAAATTTTGCCATTATCTCCCACCCTGACGCGGGAAAGACCACCCTGACCGAAAAACTGTTACTATACGGGGGTGCAATCCATCAAGCGGGTGCAGTCAAAGCAAGACGCGACCAACGCAAGGCCACCTCCGACTGGATGGAAATGGAAAAACAAAGGGGAATTTCGATTACTTCCACGGTTTTACAGTTCGATTATCGTGATTTTCAGATTAATCTCCTCGATACTCCCGGCCACCAAGATTTTAGCGAAGATACCTATCGTACCCTGGCCGCTGCCGATAATGCAGTGATGTTAATCGACGCGGCCAAAGGTTTGGAACCCCAAACGAGAAAACTCTTTGAAGTGTGCAAACTGCGACAGTTGCCTATCTTTACCTTTGTTAACAAAATGGATCGCCCCGGCCGCGAACCTCTGGATTTATTGGACGAAATCGAGCGAGAATTAGGATTACAAACCTATCCCGTCAATTGGCCGATCGGAATTGGCGATCGCTTTCGGGGAGTTTTTGATCGAGCCACCCAGACCATACACCTGTTTGAACGTCGCTCCCACGGCTCTCAGGAGGCGCAGGAAACCGTGATCGAGCTTGGCGACCCCAAAATTGAGGATTATCTTGAAAAAGACCTGTATTACCAGTTAAAAGAGGATATAGAACTACTCTCGGAATTGGGTGCAGAATTGGATTTGCCAGCAGTCCACGCAGGAGAAATGACCCCGATCTTTTTTGGTAGCGCCATGACCAATTTTGGGGTGAAATTATTCCTAGAATCCTTCCTCGACTATGGATTACCACCCAGAGGACGCAATTCCTCCCTCGGTGTCCTTGATCCCACCTATCCCGATTTCACCGGTTTTGTCTTCAAACTGCAAGCAAACATGGATCCCAAACATAGGGACCGGGTGGCCTTTGTGCGGGTATGTACGGGGAAATTCGAGAAGGATATGGTAGTAAACCACGCTAGAACAGGTAAAACTATCCGTTTATCCCGTCCTCAGAAACTTTTTGCCCAAGATCGCGCAGTTATTGAAGAAGCTTATCCTGGAGATGTGATCGGATTGAATAACCCCGGGGTCTTTGCGATCGGTGATACGATTTATATGGGTAAAAAGCTCGAATACGAAGGGATTCCCTGTTTTTCTCCCGAATTATTCGCCTATCTCAGAAATCCTAACCCTTCCAAGTTCAAACAGTTTCAAAAAGGAGTCTCGGAATTACAGGAAGAAGGGGCCGTACAGATATTATCCTCGATCGATGAATTTAAACGCGACCCAATTTTAGCCGCTGTCGGTCAATTACAGTTTGAAGTGGTGCAATTCCGTCTTTTAAGCGAGTACGGAGTCGAAACTACCCTCGAACCCCTAGCCTATAGTTTAGCCCGTTGGGTAGCCGGGGGTTGGGCCGCTTTAGAAAAAGCAGGTAAACTCTTTAATACTCTAACTGTCAAAGATTACTGGGGTCGTCCCGTCTTATTATTCAAAAATGAGTGGAATTTACAGCAAGTCAAAGAAGATCATCCCTCTTTGCAATTAAACTCGATCGCACCGGTAGGATCGGGAGTAGAACCGCAATCCTAACCCTTAATCCCCCAAGACAATTGCCGAACTGGTCAGGACAAGATAGCGACCCCCCAGACAACTAGACTAAAGTAGAAGTGGTCAGAAAGTCTCGATCTTCCCTAACACTTCGGATGTCTCAAAGCACTATCGTTGACGAGTCCCTCACCATTAGAAAAAGTCCTGCTGTCAATTCCCGAATTAATCCCTGTTTAATTCGCTTTTGTTATTTTCTGGGAAATTATCTAGTTTTACCAGCTTTTTTCAGCAAAATAACGGTTACGGGCCAGGAAAATATCCCCCTAACGGGGGGTGTCATCTTGGCACCTACCCATCGGTCCCGTTGGGATGCGCTGATTTTACCCTACGCGGTGGGACGTTTAGTTAGTGGACGGGATTTGCGCTTTATGGTTTCCGCTAACGAGATGAAAGGGGTACAAGGTTGGTTTATCCAACGTTTGGGGGGTTTTCCCGTCAACACCGATCACCCCGGTATGGGTAGTCTGATCCACAGTGTCGAACTTTTGGCCGCAGGGGAAATGGTGGCGATTTTTCCGGAAGGGGGTATCTGTCGCGATCGAGTGGTTCATCCTCTTAAACCGGGGGTAGCGCGGATCGCGTTGGAAGTTAAGACCATCAAACCCGATGCAGATATCAAGATTTTGCCTATAAGCATTAGTTATAATCAGCCTTACCCCGGATGGGGAAGCGAAGCGACAGTAAACATCGGTCAAGGGATTAATGTGCTTGATTATCAACAAAATTCGCTAAAACGGGAAACTGTCCGCTTAACCAAAACCTTGAGCGATCGCTTAAAACTTCTCCACGAGGATCAATCACCTTAATCAGCTGTTGACTATCTACCGCACAAGTGGGATTTCGGGGACGGATTAAAATGATTGTTTTAACTATTTTTAAGCAAAAAAGTGGCTTTTCTGGTTTAAATAAATAATATCTTGGTTTTTTCTATTTCTAGCTCCTGAATACTGCCTCGGAAACCCCTCAGATCGGTGAAGATGTCCGATTGTTGCAGGGGGTCTAATGATAGAATGGGTATCAGCGAAAGTAGTTTGTGAGCGAAGTGATCCGATGCAGTTCCAAATCCAGCCAGACAGTGAAATCCCCGCCTCTAAGCAATTATTTGACCAAATTCGCTTCGCTATTGCCTCTCGTCAGTATCCACCGGGCCATCGTTTACCTAGTACCCGTCAACTAGCTATGATCACGGGATTACACCGTAATACGATAAGTAAAATTTATCAACAACTGGAAAACGATGGGTTAGTGGAATCCATAGCAGGTTCGGGGATTTATGTCAAGGCTCGCGGACATGAAAACGATAATTTATTGGGTTCGCCCCTATTGGAACAAAATCCAGAAATAGGCCGACTAATTAGCCAGAGTTTGGCTAGTTTTCTCGCTCAAGGTTTAACTCTAGAGCAAATTCGCGAGTTATTACTGGCGGAAATCGATTGGCGATCGCAGTGTCGTTCTCAAGTTCTTGTCACCATTCCCCGTCACGATTTGGGTGCAGGAGAACTAATGTTGAGAGAATTAGAGCAATCCCTCAAAATTCCCGTCCAATTAGTGGCAATGGAGGATTTAGCCCAAGTTTTAGCCAATACTAAATCTGCCACTGTTGTCACCAGTCGCTATTTTATCAGTGTAGCGGAGGAAATTGCCGCTCCTTTTCACCTGCGAGTTATTCCCATCGATATCTACGATTACAGCAAAGAATTGGCATTAATCAAAAAATTACCCACCGATAGCCGTTTAGGGATTGTCAGTATTAGCACCGGTATTATTAAGGTGGCCGAAATTTTAATTCATAGTTTACGGGGTGATGTATTAGTTATGTCCGCTCAAATTCATGAAACGGATGAGTTAAGAGTTTTAGCCAGAACTTCCCAGACAATTATCAGTGATCAAGCGAGTTATACTTTAATTAAAAATCTAATTAATGAAGTGCGATCGGATTTAATTCGTCTGCCAGAAATTATCTGTAGTGATAATTATATTGGGGATAAATCAATTCAATTGCTCAGACGAGAATTAGGATTAGGTGGTTAGAGGATAAGCTAGGACACATTTTAACCTCTGAATCTCCCTCAATCCCTTTACTGTTGCCTCTTGCAAGAGTGCCTTATCTCAACAAGCAATTTAAATGCGCGGGCAGCTTAACTTTAAAATTTATTTTACTCTATGGTTACTATTGACAATAACCTAGGGCAAGTCGAGAATAAAAGCGAAAAAAACTTTTAAGAAGTATTAATTTTTTAGTACAATGGCGAAAGAATAGGGATAAGCTCAATTTTTCACTCTCGGACGAGGTTAGATGAAAAGTGCTGAATGTTTAACGGTATCCCCCGGGGAACCGCTTACCGATTGGCAAAAACTCGGATTAGATTTGGTGGCTCGTTGGCAGGGACGAGATGTTATCCTAGCGATCGATCTTACCGGTAGTGTTAACTTTAATGATGAAGGACGCACGCGCCTCGGTCAAATTATTCGCGATAGTTTAAAAAATAACGATTCCGTTTATTTAGTCCCCTTTGCTGATAATGTTCAACCGATTGCAGAACCGATTTTAATTCGGAGTCAGGAAGATATAGACGCGGTTTTAAAGGCGATTCCCTGGCAATCTAGCCAAAGTGCTAAAAATACCGATATTCAGCGAGCAGAATGGCACGTTTATACTCGACTGGCACGCTTAAATCAGTGTCGTTTAACTGCCAATCAAGCTATCAAACCCCAGTCGGTAGTTTGGATTACCGATGCACCCCTTTCTACTGGTGCGGGGATTACTTCACAACAGTGGATAGAAACCCCAAAAAATAGCCCTTTTCGTCTTGCTAATTCTCCCGAAAGTTTGCAGAGACAAAACTGGCTTAATTCCCTACCAATTAATCTAAGAACCCAAGAAATTACCGCCACTAACGGCAATAAATATAAACTATCAGTTGTCGATATTGCTCCCACAGCACAAGAGTTTTGCACTCCCGCACCGGGAGGACAAGAAACCTGTTTGATTAATCCTTATCTCTTGAGTCAGTTATGGTTGCCAGCATTGGTAATTACATTAATGGGAATTGGGGGAATAGTAGTGAGTATTTTGGGAATTCGTCACTGGTTGCGGTTAAATACTGCTTGGACTATTGAAGTCTCCTCTAATGATGATGAAGATGAAACCCAAAAATATATTTTAAAAACATCCGAAAGAATTAACATCGGTGGTGAAGAACATAAGAAGAATAGCTTTTCTCATGCAGGGGAAGAAATTCGCTGCTATTTAGAAAGACGCGGCAATCAGTTATATCTGAAACCCACTAAACAAGCAGAGATTTTTTATCGAGGTAATCAACTAACTCAGGAGGTGAAGATAGATAAAAATTACCTGACTTTAACCTATCACCATAACCATCAAGATTTCGACCTACAAATTCAGATTAGCAAAAAATAACTCAGGAGATTTAAACCATGGCTAACACCAGTCAAACCCGCGCTATCAAACGGACAATTATCATCGGATTAGGTGGTACTGGTCGAGATGTGTTGATGAGAATTCGTCGCTTTATTATTGATAAGTATGGGAAGTTATCTAACCTACCCGTTGTCAGTTTTGTTCATATTGACACAGATAAAAATGCTTTCAATGGTTCGGGTTTACCCACAGGAAATAGCTATCACGGGGAAGAAATTCTTCTATCAGCTGCTGAAAGAGTATTCATTAATATGAATGCTCAGGATGTTAACAATCTAATCTTTGAACTTGAACACCAAACCCTTTTTGAAAGTCCCTTTTCCCATATTGAAAGCTGGTTAGACCCAAGACTAAAAAAACAAATAACTTCCATTGAAAATGGTGCGGGAGGTATTCGTCCCGTCGGTCGTTTAGCTTTCTTCCATAACTATCAAAAAATTCAGGAGGCAATTGAAGCAGCGGAAAGACGAACTTCTGGTCATGAATCCTTTATGTTTAGCGGTAAAGTTAATGGTCAAAGTTTTAATGTCCAAGGGGGGTTAAATGTCTTTGTTGTCGGTTCTTTGTGTGGGGGAACTGGTAGCGGTATTTTCCTCGATGTGGCCTACACTTTGCGTCATATTTTACAACAAACAGCCGAATATACATCCTTTGGTTATTTGGTAATTAGTCCTAAACTTTATGGTGATGGAGCAATTATGAGAGCTAATACCTATGCAGCTTTGAAAGAGTTAGATCATTATACCAATGAAAGTAATTCCTTTCAAGCCTGTTATGATAAACAAAATTTCGTCCACATCGATGAAAAACGTTCTCCTTTTGATTTTGCCTACTTAGTTTCTAATCGCACTACGGGAGATTACCAGATTAATAACAAAGGTAAATTATGTAATGTCATTGCTTACAAGATTTTCTTGGATTTTGCCGATGAGTTATCTCTCCCCATCAAAAGTAATCGGGATAACTATAAAAACCCGATGATTAGTCCAGATAATCATCCTTTTCAGATGTGTCAAGGTTATATGTCCTTTGGACTAGCGAGGATTTATTTTACTCGCGACCGAATTGTGCAGATTGGTCTCAATCGTTTTAGTCTCAAATTAATTAAATTTTGGTTAGAGGGATATGGTCAAAGTCCCAGTGGACAAGAGTTATTAAGTAAGTTCCTAGCTAATTGGAGTACCCAAAGTAATAAGGATTATTTTACTGCCAGATTGGAAGAAGCAACCCTAGAGAATAATAAAACTTTTTCCAAGACTTTAACCTCTTGGAAAAATTCCCTAGAGGAAGAAATATCCAATAGTCAAGATTTGGAGAATTTACCCCAAACCGTCAAGCAATCCCTAGAAAAAGAGTTTCGCAAAGTACAAGGAGGAGAAACAGATAGCAGTCGCGGAATCTGGTTAACTCTGACCCAACAAACTCAACCCAAGTTAATCGAAAAATTTAAATCAGATATTGACCAATTTTTGGAGATTCTTCTTAATCCTGATAGCCTAGAATTTTCTTTGGAAAATAGCCTATCTTTTTTGGTCGCTTTACAAGTACAGATTAATAACTACAAGGGGAATCTAGAGGAATTATCTCAGGATAATAAAGGGTTTCATTCCTCGGAAAAAATTGATAACATTTGGCGAAATGTTAAACAAACTATCGAAGATATAAACGGGAAAAAGTCTGTCTTCAAGATGTTCAATAAAAATGCCAATAGCGAGAAAATCAAGGCCGAGTTAAGAGACTACGTTCAAAGCGGACAAAAATTAATTCAGCATAACTTTAATTTCAGCATCAATCGCGAATCCAGAAAGATTGTTGAAGCGATTCTCAAGCATATTTCTAGTCGAATGCTGCAGATACAACAACTGAAAGAAACCCTATATCAGCTAATCACAGAATACGATAAATACGAACAGGAGTTAATGCAGTTAAATCTCGACGAGATGACTGGGGAAGGTATTTTCCCAGAGGAGAATATTGATAACTGTATCCCTGACAGTAACTCCCGAACTCAATACATTTCCGTTAGCCAAAAAGTCACCAATAATTTAGGCTATAATGCTTCCCTATTCAGTTTATTTAGCCAATCTTTTGTTATTGACAATGAAACTCTCAAAGAGACCCTAACAGCAACAATCGAGAAACAGTTTCAATCAGTAAGCACTAATAAAATTGATGCAGTAATTAAGCGATTTATGGGTCAATATAAACCCCATGATTTTCCTGAACGCTTGGCGCAAATTCTGCGAGAAGCTGATTTAATGTTACCGATAAATGTTAATGATGCTTACTATCGCTTGCATCCAGATAAAAAATTACTAATTGGGACTAAGGACGATAATTCACCCACCATGCAAAGATTCATGAAGACTCTCGAATCTGATTTAAATATTAAGGGAACTTCTTTTAAATCAATTCAAACCGACGAAGAAATCCTAATTACCTACGAGTTTGGTGGGTTTCCCCTAAGAATCATTACTGATTTATCTGGGTTACAAAAAATCTATCAAGACCAAAAGAGAATCAGCATTTTACACAATGATTACAGGATAGAATTTGCTGATATTATCCCACCACCTGCCAAATTAATTGAGGAATTAGAGTTTATTTTCTATCCCGCAATTGCTCTCGGTTTACTAGAATACGATGAGGAAGATGATACTTATCAATTAGTCATCGAAGGCGATTTATTTAACAATAAGTCCATCATTGACATTAGCGGTAATTGGCGACTTGCTTTAGAACAATTTGCTTCTCGTAATGACATGATTAATGCTTTGCAGATACTGCTTAATCAGGCAAAAAATGAGATTTTGGCTAATCCTCCTCTATTATTTACTAACGAGGGTGATTATTTCCAGAATGTCAGCTATTTTGTCAACAATGTCAAAAATTTACCATCCTATCACCCCAATTATCGCTACAAAAATAAGGTAGCTGGACAAGATGGAAATGCTCAACAGGAGGCAAAAGAAGGAATTATTACCCGTTTTGTTAATCAACTGAAAATGGAACTAGAAAAACGTGCTACTGAACAGAAAAAACTCGAAAGACAACAGCAAAAGCAACAAACTTTACTAGGAACAAACAATAACATTAGTCAACCCAGTTTACCCGCAGAGGTTAGCACTGATGATAAATGGTCAAATTAATCAATCTTAATAATGTTTCCCCAGCTATCTGAGGAAACATTCATCCCCAACTCTCTCTATCAACCACAATTCGAGGTATCCAATAACTATCATGGCATTACTTAACCTTTTTCCCCCCTATCTGATTGTTTTAACTCTAGTCTTGGTTATTTTTCCCACCGTCTTAGCTGTGGGAATCCGGATTACTCTTTATAAACATCTCCAAAAGTCAACCGCAAAAGTCAAGCGTTTAATTCGGGGGAAAAGTCGCGGGGTTCAACCAAAAATTGTCTCCAATCTAGAGAATAGATTTAAGATAGCTAGTAATCAACTAGATGATGTTAATACCGCAGCTTTGGTGGATAGTTTATACCATGCGGAAAAATTTACTTTCATGTCTAAATCTCTCAGATGCGAGAAATGGGATTATTTTGTGAGAGTGTTACCCAATCTCCTCCTCGCTTTTGGTTTGTTGGGAACTTTCCTGGGAATTACTCTCAATCTGACGGGAATCAGCACACTTATCGATATTAATAATGTCGATGTGCAAAGTTTGGGAGAAAAGCTCAAAACTCCCCTAGAAAGTATGGGGATTGCTTTTATCACTAGCTTAATTGGTTTAGCTTGTAGTTCTTTACTGACTGTGATTAACTTAATCTTTAACACCAACCTTGCTAAAGCAAATCTAATTAGTTCCCTAGAAGACTATTTAGATAACACTGTAAAAGGGAATAGTCGCTTGGATAAAGCGGTTAATCGCATGGTGGATACACAGGAAACATTTCTAACTAACTTTCATAATGAGGTGACGAAAGTATTACAATCTTCTTTAAGAGAAGTTGCTAAAGAAATTGCCGAACGTAATCAGGAAACCGCTAAGTTAGTCACCCAGGTTTGTGAAAGATTAACTGAAACTGCGGGAACTTTATCTACCGGTGCGACGACTTTTCATCGTTCAGCTTTTGAACTTAACGAGCAAGTACCAATTATCACGCAAGCAAACCGAGAGTTTACACAATCCTCTCAGGAACTAAAAAATAGTGTACTGCTTTTTAAACAAGCGTCAGAGTTAATTGAAAAAAGTAACTTCTCTGGTAATATCGAAAGGTTTACCGCTAGTTTAGCAGAAACCCAAGGGAGATTTTCTCAATCCACTGCAATACTAGAGCAGAATATAGGGGAGATTATCAGCAGTAATAAAAGAGCTAACGATTTAGCAGAACAAGTGTATTTAAATATCCAAGAATCTTCTCAAAAATTACAAAATAGTGCGCTAGGTTTTCTGGAAGCTTCCGAAAAAATCGAAAGTAGTCAATTTGCTGATAAGTTAGTGCAAGCAACCGCAGATTTAATGACTGCTCATCAACAGTTTGCCGATTCTACTACAGATTTAAACCAATCAACTCAATCTCTAGCTTCTTTAACTCAAGACTTCCAGCGTTCCATGACAACTATGGTTGAGTTAGGAATAAAAATTACTGACTTGAATCAAAAATCTGAGACAATCCTAGAACAAAATCAGCAACGCTCAGTCACCGAACAAGAAAAGTTATCTAACATTCAGGGAGAATTAGTAAAATTAATCGAAACTGTGAAAACCTATCAAGACAGTTTTAACTCCGAGTCGAAACAATTAGGAAATCAACTTATCAATCGTCTCGATGAAAGACTCTCCCAAACCTCCGATAAAATTCTCACTGCTTCCCATGGGATTGAGCGCTCTAGTAATAATCTCGATGTGACTAATGCTAACTTGTCTCGGTTAATTGATACAGTGACAGAGCAACTTACTCAAGTCAAGGAAAGCTTACAGTCTGAGTTAAACCTTTTAAGCAATAACTTAGGGATGGTAGTTGATGATAAATTAACTAAGAACTCAGAACAATTAAAAGCAGTTTCCCAATCTATTGAGAAAACAGCCAATCAATTTGGCAGCTTTAAATCAGATTTTTCTCAAGTAATTAACGCAGTGAACACCAACACCAGTCAATTAACTGCTAACTTAGAATCTTTGCGAGATAAGTTAGAGAAAGTTATCGCTAAGGAAAATAAATCGAATCAGAAAATGATTGAACATATTTATGGAGAAATTCACAAATGTTTAGCAGAACTGGAGAAAATTAACGATATGCGTTCTGACTTTTCTAACTTAAATAATAAGATGGAAGAACTTTCTGAATTTTCTAACTTAAAGGATAAGATAGAAAAACTTAAGGATGAGATGGAAGAACTTTTTAAGACAATCCCTAATCCTCCTCAAAAAAATGTTCAGGATGACATTAACACCATATTTGATAACTTCACTAACAAATTCTAAGCAATTATGTCTAGACGTACCTACTACCGAGATGAAGATAAATCGGTGGATGTTTATCCCGCATTTACCGATTTAATGTCCAATGCTTTCATGATTCTGAGTTTATTTCTCCTCTTGGCACTTTTTCAGTCCTATAATCTCATCAGCAAACTGGAGGAAGCTAACCGAAAACTGCAAACAGCAACCCCGATAGTTATCGATGAAAAATCAGGAAAATTCAAATTTCAGTCGGGAAGTGCTGAATTAAACCCCGCTTTAAAAACCTATATTCGTCAGCGCATTATTCCCGCTATCGAAACCATTACCAAAGACAGAGAAATCGACTTTATTCAAGTAATTGGACACACCGACGGACAGGGAATACAAAAGACAAGTAATCTCGATAAAAATATCGAATCGGTTGCCAGCAGAAAACAATCTGTTAAAATGCTAGTACCCGGTTCTAACACTGATTTAGGATTAATGCGAGCTTTAGCAGTAGTGCAAGAAATCGAAAGCACAGGTAAACTCAAAAACGTCAAATTTCGAGCTTTTTCCGCAGGACAGTTATACCTCCCATCGGGTAAATTAGCTGCGGTTAATCGTGACGCAGATGCAAGCAGACGCAGAATTGAAATCCGTTTTATTCCCCCCGGTAGAAAACAATAATTTATTCTATTTCTTCCACGGAATAATTAACCGTTTCTAGGGTGACATCCTCGTATAAATCCCGAAAAGATGCCGTCAGATTAATACTCTGCAAACTAAAACTTTCTTGCTGATAGGTTTGCAGAATCCATAAACCCTGTTCACTCCGTCGAAAAGTTTCCACTCGTTGGTGTTTACTATTCACTAAGAGGTGGTGATTCGGTGGTAGTGATGGAGACTTAATCCTTTGCTTTGCTGGGTAAGCAACTCATATAAAGTTGATTTTGTCAAGGATTGTTAAGATGCGCTTACCCTGGTAGATATTGCCATAGACCGGATGAGTTGGGGAGCAATAAATATCTTAATGGTGAGTCTAATTTATGACAAGAGAGTCATCCCAATCTATGGGGAGATATTAGATAAAAAAGGAAGTGGTAATCTCGAAGAACAGCAAGGTAAAAAAATTAAGGATATGGGAATCAAAAAATATGTCACAAGACCATACTTTTTCTAGGTTTTGTCCTATCCTCGGTACTCTATGCCCTCATCCGTTGCCGTAAAGCCCTCTGCTTGCGCTAATATTTGTAGATTGTGGGCTATGGAGGCGAAGGAATCGGCGGGATATTCGATCAAAGTGGCGGAATCGAGAAAAGTTTCCACTCCCACGGGACAACCTAAATAATCAGCCACCGCTTTTGGAGTAGTAGAACCAAGGAGAATAGTTCCCGATTGTCTCACAGAAGATAGCTTTTCCCAGGGTTCATCGATCATTAAGGATAAATGGGTAGGAGCAAAAAGATTCGATAATTCGATCGCTTTCTCCAATGATTCCACCACCACGATTAAACCATAATGAGCGATCGCTTTTTCCGTTAACAATCTCTGGGGATGTACCTGTAACTGTTTTTGTACTTCTTCCTGTACTATTAAAGCCAAAGCCTTATCCGTCGTCAATAAAATCGCAGCCGCTAGGGAATACTGTTCCGCTTGCGCTAATAGATCTAGGGCCAACTGTCTAGGATTAGCTTGATTATCAGCAATAATAACTAAATCAGAAGTAATAGAGAGATAATCGATTTTTACATGATCAGAAACCAGTTTTTTAGCCAAATTAGTGTAAAAATCACCTATTCCGGCAATCATCTCCACAGGAGCGATCGTTTTTGTCCCGTAGGCTAAAGCGGCGATCGCCTGTGGTCCAGCCACCCGATAAATCTCACTAATACCCACCGATTGGGCTGCCACTAAAATCGCTGGATGGATGCGTAAATCCTCATCGGCGGGGGACACCATGACAATCCGTTTAACCCCCGCTATTTTGGCAGGAATCGCCTGTTGGAGCAATAAACTGAGATAGGCTCGTTTACCATCGGGAACGACAATTCCCACACTGTTAATCGGTTGATAACGTTTCCCTCGAACCGTACCATCCTCAGGAAACTGCACCCAAGCTTTGGGAAGACGCTGACGGTGAAAAGCCTCCATTTTTGCACAGGCAATAGCAATCGCATTTAATAAATCCTGGGACACCTGTTGATAAGCAGCATCGAGTTCCGAGCCACTCACCTTAAGTTGTTGTAGATTAAGGGACTGTTGGTAGAATTTTTCCGTGTAATCCACCAACGAGCGATCGCCAGTAAGTCGCACCTGATCGATAATCTCTCGGACAAGCGATTCTTTTTCCCGAATTTCCGGATCGTCGAATCGTTCCCGAATTCGTCTCAGTTCCGTTCTGGCTGACCATGGCTCTGTGATAATTCGCAACATCGAGCTATTATCCTCTAGGGGCGAAACGAGATTAAAAGGTTTTCACTTCTCACACTCTAGCTTATCGCTTTCAATCTTGACCGGGGAGGGAGACGAAGTCGGTTAATTTAGCCGTCAGGAGTCAGGAGTCAGGAGATAGGAGTCAGGAGATTATTTTTATTTTTTCTCCCCACACCCCACACCCCGCACCCCACACCCCGCACCCCACTTCCCCACTTCCCGATTTCCCCAAGGTAACAAAACCAGATATTCTACTAAATAGTCGCCTATCACACCAGCCTGATCTCGTGGTCGTCCAATGCAGTTTGCCAAGATATTAATCGCCAATCGCGGGGAAATCGCCTTAAGAATCCTTCATAGTTGCGAAGAATTGGGCATTAGAACCGTTGCCGTCCACTCTACCATCGATCGCCATGCCCTTCATGTTCAATTGGCCGATGAGAGTGTTTGTATTGGTCCGCCTCCGAGCAGCAAAAGTTACCTAAATATCCCTAATATCATCTCGGCTGCCCTAACACGCAACGCCACGGCCATCCATCCCGGTTACGGTTTTTTGGCAGAAAACGCCCGCTTTGCCGAAATTTGTGCCGATCATCAGTTAACTTTTATCGGTCCGTCTCCCAGTGCTATTCTGGCTATGGGGGATAAATCTACCGCTAAAAAAACCATGCAAAAAGCGGGAGTTCCCACTATCCCCGGCAGTGGTGGTTTAATTACCTCAGAAGCGGAAGCAAAACGTATCGCTGATGACATCGGTTATCCTGTCCTGATTAAAGCCACCGCCGGCGGTGGAGGGCGTGGGATGCGTCTTGTCAAGAGTGCAGATGAACTAGGTAATATGTTAAAAGCCGCCCAAGGAGAAGCAGAAGCGGCTTTTGGCAATTCAGGAGTATATCTAGAAAAATTTATCGAATGTCCCCGACATATCGAGTTTCAGATTTTGGCCGATAGTCACGGTAACGTGATCCATTTAGGAGAAAGAGACTGTTCGATTCAGCGACGACACCAAAAACTGCTAGAAGAGGCACCTAGCCCCTTCTTAACGCCCCATTTACGCTCAAAAATGGGTAATGCCGCTGTTAAAGCCGCTAAATCGATTAATTACGTCGGGGTGGGAACTGTGGAATTTTTAGTCGATAAACAGGGCAATTTTTACTTCATGGAAATGAACACCCGTATTCAGGTGGAACACCCCGTCACGGAGATGATCACGGGGATAGACCTGATCCGAGAACAAATTCTGGTGGCACAGGGCGAAAAACTGCAAATTAAGCAAGATCAGGTGATATTTAGAGGGCATTCGATCGAGTGTCGCATTAATGCCGAGGATCCCGATCACAATTTTCGCCCTCACCCCGGCAAAATTAGCGGTTATCTGCCCCCCGGTGGTCCGGGTGTCCGCATGGATTCCCACGTTTACACCGATTACGAAATCCCCCCCTATTACGATTCCCTAATCGGTAAATTAATTGTCTGGGGAGAAAATCGCGAAACTGCGATTAAACGCATGAAACGGGCCCTGCGGGAATGTGCGATCACGGGAGTACCGACAACTATTGATTTCCATCGTAAAATATTGGAAACTCCCGCCTTTTTAGCCGGAGATGTTTATACTAATTTCATCCAGGAACATCTCTTGCCCTAGGGCGTTACCATAAATTTTAGACGAGAGTAGGTTGGGGATAATAATGACAGTAGAAGTTAAATTTAACTCGTTTCAACTCAGCGATGAACAGTTCTTTCAACTTTGTCAGGATAACCGAGATTTACGCTTGGAACGCAACCCAAAAGGAGATTTAATTATTATGCCACCGACTGGAGGAGAAACCAGTAATTCTAACGCTGGAATCACTGCCCAATTATGGTTATGGAATAACCTACATAAATTAGGTGTAGTTTTTGATTCTTCTGGAGGATTTAAACTACCGAATGGGGCCGATCGCTCTCCCGATGCTGCTTGGATACCTTTAGAAAAATGGCAAGCTTTAACCCCGCAACAAAAGGAAAGATTTTTACCTCTATCTCCCGATTTTGTCATTGAATTAATGTCTTCTAGTGACAAATTAGAAACGGCTAGGAAAAAAATGCAGGAATATTTAGATAATGGGACTCGTTTGGGTTGGTTAATCAATAGAAAAACTAGAGAAGTAGAAATTTATCGTCAAGGACAGGCAGTAGAAATTTTAACTAATCCAGAGAGTTTATCGGGGGAAAATATTTTATCTCAATTTGTCTTAGAACTTGATAATATTTGGTAATTCTATAATCCTATAAAAGAGAATCTATGATGACAGTAGTAGAAATTAAATTTGAATCTTGGCAACTGAGCGATGAACAGTTTTTTCAACTTTGTCAGGATAACCGAGATTTACGCTTGGAACGCAACGCAAAAGGAGATTTAATTATTATGCCACCAACCGGAGGAAAAACGGGCAATAGTAACGGTAGAATCACCCAAAAATTATTTAATTGGTCAGATAATAATGGTACGGGTATCGCTTTTGATTCCTCCACGGGGTTTAAACTACCGAATGGGGCCGATCGCTCTCCCGATGCTGCTTGGATACCTTTAGAAAAATGGCAAGCTTTAACCCCGCAACAAAAGGAAAGATTTTTACCTCTATCTCCCGATTTTGTCAT
>NZ_JAQMSY010000081.1:0-17774 GCF_028329095.1 Microcystis sp. CS-574 | reverse complement strand
TGTAGGGTGTGGGGTGTGGGGTGTGGGGAGAACAAAGCTGCCTTTTGCCTTTTGCCTTTTGCCTTTTGCCTTTTGCCTTTTGCCTTTTGCCTTTTGCCTTTTGCCTTCGTTATAACCATTGTTGTAATTCCGGCCAACCCAAACCCTGACGCACGATATCCGGTTGATCGCTGGTAAAATCAACAATTGTTGACACTTCCGAACCGGGAGCCGAACCATCTTCGATAATTAAATCAACTATATGATCGAGGGCATCGAATAGCCTAGGGGTTTCTAATCCCTTGGTGGGAAAATCCCCCTCCTGATCGGGAAGATGGGCAGAACTAGAGATAATAGGATTTTCTAGGGTTTCGAGAATAGTGCGACAGATAACATGATCGGGAACCCGGATACCGGTGGTTTTCCGCTTCGGATTCATCACCACTTTCGGCACTAATTTAGTCGCCGGTAAGAGAAAAGTGTAGGGACCGGGTATAACTCGTCGCATAATCTTATAGGCATAATCGCTGACCACTGCGTACTCGGAAATATTCGACAAAGAAGAACAGAGAAACGTCAAGGGTTTATCATTAGATAGTTGCTTGATTTGGCGAACTCGTTCGACGGCGGATTTCACATTGAGATCGCAACCGATCGCATAGACGGTATCGGTAGGATAAAGCATAATTGCCCCATTTTTCAGGGCATGACAGATTTCTTGGATAGAACGTTGTTGGGGATTTTCCGGATGGAGAGAGTAAATAGTAGCCATGATAGCAAAATCGTCGCCTATTGGGATTGTCCCACGGGAATCGCCGGGGATATGTGTTTAGGGGCGTTAGTAGATTTAGGAGTCCCCTTAGAATACCTGATTGCACAACTAAAAACTTTAGGAATTGAGGATGAATATCAGTTAAGGGCCGAAAAAGTGCATCGTCGCGGTCAAATTGCTACTAAGATTCACGTCGATGTCACTGCCGAGAAGTCTGCTGATCATCACCACCATCACCATCATACCCCCGCTCGCCATTTACCGGAGATTGAAAATTTAATTAAACAGGCAAATTTACCCCAGAAAGTCCAAGAATGGAGTTTAGCGGTTTTTCAACAACTTGCGATCGCAGAAGGGGCTGTTCACGGGATCGCACCGGAAAAAGTGCATTTTCACGAAGTCGGGGCAACCGATGCCATTATTGATATCGTGGGGACTTGTTTGGGTTTGGATTGGCTATCGGTGAGTGAATTATACTGTTCTTCTCTACCCACCGGCGGCGGTACAGTTCAGGCCGCCCATGGTCGTTTACCAGTTCCCGTGCCAGCAGTAGTACAATTGTTCAGTCAGGGACAAGTACCAATTTATAGTAATGGCATCGAAGCGGAGTTAGTAACACCTACGGGGGCAGCTATTGTGACAACTTTAGCTAAAAGTTTCGGTAAACCGCCGAAAATGCAGTTAGAAAAGGTCGGTTTAGGAGCAGGGACAAAAGATTTACCGATTCCCAATCTTGTCCGGCTTTGGTTAGGGAAAAAAGAATCAGAAAAGCTAGATGAAAGCGAAACCGTGGCAGTTTTAGAAACTCAAATTGATGACTTAAATCCGCAAGCGATCGCCTACTTAAGCGAGTCTTTATTACAAGTGGGTGCCTTGGATGTATTTAGTCAAGCAATTACTATGAAAAAATCCCGTTTGGGAATACTTTTGACAGTAATTTGTGGCTTGGATAAAATTGCTATTTGTGAAAATATGATCTTTCAGGAAACCACAACTTTAGGCATTAGAAGGACAATTCAAGAGCGATCAATCTTAAAAAGAGAGATACAATCGATCGATACTGTCTATGGACAAATTCGGCTAAAAGTTGCCTATAAAGAGTCAATTAATCAACCGATTACCGTACAACCAGAATACGAAGATTGTGCCGCAATTGCCCGTCAGCATCATCTACCTTGGCGATTTGTTCATCAAATGGCCTTGGCTATTTGGCAAGAAAAAAATCAGTCTTGACAGCAGGGCAATTTTATCATAAAACTGCTAAGTAATAGGACAAAATTAACTTCTTGGTTAGGATAGGCAAAAGGCAAAAGGCAAAAGGCAAAAGGTAGTTAGATATGTGTAATTAATTTTGCTTAGGTACTTATATCCATTGTTCAAAAGCTATTTTCAGGAAGATAATCCCACTTTAAAACCTGTTCTTGGCTAAAAGGACAATCAACTGGAAAAGTTTCTTTTGGTAAATTAGTTTCATTTACCGTCCCTCGCACTGCTTTTTGATAACATTCTGCGAAAATATCGGCTAAATAGGGTTTTAAGCTAGGACTATCCCTGAAAATAAGCTCTAATTGTTCTCTTTGTTCATCAATGGTATTTATCCAGCTATTAGTTCGTTTTTTTGGTTGATATTGCCATTTAAGTAAGTGCATCAAGAGAACTTTTAAACGGACGAATACCTCCCGTCTATTATTACGTCCCATATCGGATATTTCTTCGATTAAGTTATCTAAATCGAGGGCTGCTAAATTACCCTTTTTTAAGTGATTTACGGTTTGCTCAAGCCACAAATTAAAATCTGTTTCATAAAGCTGAGATAATTGATTTTTCATGTTGATAATATCCCATTTAGAAGTGGGTGCTAACGCACCACTCTCTTAACTGTAACCGTTCAGGGGAGGTATCAAGCAGTCAGTAACATTGACGATGATAAGTTTCACTCCATACAGATACTGGCTCTCTTATTCTTTGTGTGATAAGTTTAACGTATATAGGAGCGATCAATCTTTGTGTCCTTTGTGTCTTTGTGGTTCGTTCCACTCCCTCGCTGGCAAGACCTTATCTTAGAATACATTTTACCCACCAAACCCAAAAGAGCCAGATACCTTCTCAAGGAGCCATTTTTGACTGACTCTGACCTATCACTTTTAAACAGGATTTAGTATTAGCCAGCCCCATGTACAATCAAAAATACTAAATTTAACCAATAAAATAAGGACGCTGCCAATTGCGTCCTCAAGGTATCTGGAAAAGGCTTTTTTCCTAGACTTTCCGAGAGTAGTATTCCACTACTAACAGTTCATTAATCGAGAGGGCAATCCATTCTCTTTCCACAACGCCATTCACTTTGCCCACGAGGGTGTTTTTGTCAAATTCCAAATGACTCGGCAGATTGGCTAAACCGGGGTATTCCATATTTCTTTTGACTAGATCCTGGGAACGCTCTTGATTTCTGACTCCAATCACATCACCCGGACGGCACTGATAACTAGCAATATCCACAACTCTACCGTTAACGGTGACGTGACCGTGATTGACTAATTGTCGCGCCCCCGGAATTGTCCCGGCCATACCGAGACGGAAAACGGTATTATCCAGACGCATTTCTAAGAGTTGCAGCAGCACCTGACCGGTGGAACCGGTAGCCCGGCGAGCTTTGCGGACATAGCGAACTAATTGTTTTTCGCTGACACCGTAGTTAAAACGCAGTTTTTGTTTTTCTTCTAGACGAATGGCATATTCTGAACGTTTTTTGCGGGCCTGGCCATGTTGCCCCGGTGCATAGGCACGACGGGCATTTTTACGGGTTAGGCCCGGTAATTCCCCTAAACGACGCACAACGCGCAAGCGCGGTCCTCTATAACGAGACATACAAACAGTCTGCTCCTATTTAAATTTATCCCAAAACTATCATCATAGCACAAATTAAGTAATTTAGTTGGGGTGTGGGGTGTGGGGTGTGGGGAGAATAAATAAAATAATCTCCTATCTCCTGAATACTGAATACTGACTCCTGACTCCTGACTCCTGAATACTGACTCCTGACTCCTGAATACTGACTCCTGACGGCAGCTGATGTATTTTTTTCATTAAAGATGAGGCTAATCTCCGCCATCTTAGGGCATACTGTGAGTGTAACGAAGCACTATATTATTCAGGTTGCTTTCCCACTCCTTCCCTAGCTGAATCTCTATCTTGGAGAAGCCATTAGTCATGATCGAAATGAAAGTCGCTGGAATTGCCCTAGACGCTATCACTCGCAGTCCCATTGTACTGCTGAAGGATGGTTCCGAGCGTCGCGCCCTACCTATCTACATCGGACAAGATCAGGCTAAGGCCATTATCACCGTCCTCGAACAACAAAGACCCCCTCGTCCTCTTACCCACGATTTGATCGCTAATATTTTTAAAGCTTGGGACATGGATTTAGAAAAGATTATCATCCATTCTCTCCAAGATAATACTTTTTATGCTGTTCTCTGTCTCCAGCGCGGCGAAGTCAAAAAAGAAATCGATTGTCGTCCCAGTGATGCGATCGCTATTGCCCTGCGTACCAACAGTCCCATCTGGGTAATGGAAGAAGTGATCGCTTCTGCTTCTATTCCTGTTGATCGTGATGCGGATGAAGAGGAACGTCAAGCTTTTCGCAATTTCGTCTCCAATCTTAGCCCCTCAGATCTGATCCAACGTCGCGGTGATTTTAGTGATCAGTGATCTTGAAGCGGTCAGCCGTCGGCTAGATAAAAATGATAGTAACAGGGAAATTACGGCGGATTCAGGCTTAGTCTGGTAGATATTCTAAGTGGGAAGGCTTATCTAATCAGGAGTTGTCTGTGCCAGATGGATAAGCTGTACTAAATTTAAACTGCGTATTGAAAATTTTAGTACAAATGCTCAAACTGCCTCTCCCTGCTCCGCAGCTCTGGCGCTCCCTTGCAGTCTTAACGAGTATAGTCATTTCAAATAAGTGTGATACAGTCTAGACCGACAAAATCCTTAAAAACTCTGGGATTGATATTCCCAATTTTAATTGAAATGACTATAACTCTATAGTCATCGACTCGAAGCTTGAAAAGACCAGTCAAATTAGCACTGAAAGCTTGAGGACTAAAATTGGCAAAATTGTCCGACAACAGGCGAACTTTACCGAAAATTTGCTCTTGAATAATTGCAGGGAGTGCTGCTAAACCAGCGATTGCTTCGGCTGTAAATTCTACCAAGTAGGCTATTACCAATTTAAGCCTAGTTTTTTAGCTACTTCCTCGGCTGAAATCTCCCTTTCTCCCTTTTCAGTCTGTCTTAGAGAGTCAAGAAATTGCTGCTTAATTTCAAGTTTCACTTTTTTGTCTTGGTCAGACTCGAGTAGGATAGATTGGATAGTTTCGGCAACTATAATCTTCTCAAAGCAACGATTGGCTCTAATTTAGCGGCACGATGAGCGGGAACAACACCGAAAATCAGACCGATGGCACTGGAAACTCCTAAAGCGAGAATTATGGCGGGGATTGAGACACTGGTGGTTAAAGCGGCAAAAATTCCCGCTAGATACATTCCTTGAATGCCGACAAAAATGCCGATAATTCCGCCAGTGGTAGCTAAAATCACCGATTCAATGAGGAATTGACCTTTTATATCCCCTTCTTTCGCTCCTAAAGCCTTTCTTAACCCGATTTCTTGGGTTCTCTCCGTGACTGACACGAGCATAATATTCATGACACCGATTCCCCCGACAAAAAGGGAAATACTAGCGATCGAGGCTAACATTCTAGTTAAACTATCGTTAGTTTCTTTGGCCATTTCTAGGATTGCGGTTTGGGGGAAAATCTGCACATAATTCTCGTCGCTGACCTGATGACGCATTTGCAGCAGGTTGCTAATCTGAAACTGGGCGGCTTTAATTTGGCTGGAGTTTTTGGCCAAGACAGAAATATGAGTTAGGGGAATGCCAAAGATAGAGCTGCGGCCTTGAACCCGATTAGACATGGTAGTTAGGGGAATTAAAGCTCGATCGTCCTGATTAGCCTCAAATAAGGAGCCTTTCGCCTGTAAAACTCCAATGACTTGAAAACTAAGATTGCCGATGCGAAGATTTTCGCCCACGGGATTGCGATTACCAAAGAAATTTTTAGCTAATTCCGATCCCAAGACAATCACGCGATTATCCCGTTTCAGGTCAGATTCCATAATAAATCTACCTTTAGATAGTTGACGGTTACGCACATTTAGGTAATCGGCTCCCACCCCGACTAGGGGGCTATTACTGGTTCTATTACCGAAGGATAAGATTGTTTTCCCGCTCAATTCGGGAGAAATGGCGGCAATGGCGGGAACTTGAGATGCGATCGCTTGAGCATCTTCGTAGGTGAGCGGCCGGGGATTAGGAATTGTCCGCCGGACATTGCGCGAGGAGGTGGAAACAAATAAAACATTCGGACCGAGGGCTTCAAACTGCTCTAGGGCGACTTTTTGCGCTCCTTCACCCACTCCCACTAGGGCAATGACGGAGGCGTTACCGATAGCAATTCCCAGCATAGTTAGACCACTACGCAGTTTATTGGCCATCAAAGCGGAAAAAGCCATTTTCAGGTTTTCGAGCATTTCCATGGTTAGTTATATTCAGTAATCAGTAAACAGTAATAAGTAAACAGTAAACAGTAAACAGGGATAAAGATGAAGATATAGCGTTTTTCAGTCTGCTGAGGTACAAAAGTTATGGGTTTTAGGCAAGAGGCAAAAGGCAAAAGGGAAGAAAAACAAGTGTACCTCACTAGCTTAGGAAACGCTATAAATAAATAACTAATTAACTAATTCACTTACATCTGATAACTAAATAACTAATTAACTTAAAACTTACATCTGATAACTGATAACTGATAACTGATTAGCGTGCGGAAATTTGGATCGTTTCTGGTTTACTTAAATCGCCGGTAATAGTTAAACTGCGCCGATTAGCGTTGAGATGACGGACAATTTTATAGATAGCTTCAACTTGGTCACTAGCCCCGATTTTTGCCGCTAGAGTGGCTAGGTCGAGAGAAGTGCCCGTTTCCCGGACAACTTGCACGATTTTTCTTTGTAAATCCAGAATAGAAGCGGCGGCTTTTTTCCCTGCTTCTACCCCGGGTTGATGGTAGGCGTTAATGTTAACTAAACTAGCATAGAAACTAACGGCCCGTTCGTAGAGGGCGATTAAGGCCCCTACCTGACGGGGAGTGACCTCTGGGATAGTGATAGTGATAGAGTGACGACTATTTTCGTATAAAGCTTGTCGAGTACCTTGCAGTAATCCTGAGAGGAAATCGCCAGCAGTGGAGCCAGTTTCCACTTCGATGGAATCTCCTTGTCGGTCTTTTAACACTTCAATAAAAGTGGCGAAGAAATTGGGAATCCCTTCGCGTAATTGTTGGACGTAGGCGTGTTGGTCCGTAGAACCTTTGTTACCATAGACGGCGATACCTTGGTACACCTTATTACCATCGAGGTCTTTTTCTTTACCGAGGGACTCCATGACCAATTGTTGCAGATAGCGGCTAAAGAGATAGAGACTGTCTTTGTAGGGCAGAATCACCATATCTTTCTCTCCCTTGCCGTTGCCCTCATGATACCAAGCTAGAGCAAGTAGGGCGCTAGGATTTTTTTTCAGGTTATGGACGCGGGTGGCGATGTCCATTTCTTTGGCCCCGGCTAACATTTCATCAATGTCGATACCCTGCAAAGCGGCCGGGAGAAGACCGACGGCGGATAGTTCTGATGTACGACCACCGACCCAATCCTGCATGGGGAAACGAGTTAGCCAATCTTGGGCGTGTTTGTCCAGTTGGCTACCAGGCATAGTGACGGCGACTGCGTGTTGGGGAAAGTCTAAATCTTGTTTTTCGTAAGCGTTGCGGACTTCTAACATTCCGTTTCTCGCTTCGGGAGTGCCGCCGGATTTACTGGTGACGATAACCAGGGTGGTAGCTAGGGGTAAATGGGCTAAGGTGCGATCGATGCCTTTGGGGTCGGTATTATCAATAAAAGCAATCTCTAAAGCGGGAAAATCGGGGGATAGAGCCTCGGCGACGAATTGGGGACCCAAAGCAGACCCCCCGATGCCTACACAGAGAACATGGGTGAATTTTGACCGATTGGGCGGCTTAATTGCTCCGGAGTGAATTTTCTTGACAAATTCTTTGATCTGTGCTAGGGGTTCAGTGATTTCGTCCCGCAATTCCTGGTTAGGAGCGAGTTCAGGAGCGCGCAGCCAGTAGTGGCCGACCATACGCTGTTCGTCGGGATTGGCGATCGCACCCTGTTCTAAGGCTGCCATATCTTGGAAAGCACGCTCGAATTTTGCTTCTAGACCTTTGAGAAAAGCCTCATCGAAGGGAATCCGACTGACATCGAGATAAAGTTCTAGGTTAGGGTGATAGTATAACCAATCTTGGTAACGTTGCCAGAGTTGCAGATTATCCATAAAAAAAAGCGAAATTTTTGTTTAATTACTCGTTTAGGGGAGATAGGATTCTATCCTCTCCAATCATCATACAGGTAGTTTTAGACTAGAAGTTGACGGTTAAGCATATATTAGGGGTTGGCAAAATGTTAACAGTGACGGAACTATCCCCTAATTGTTCGGTTTGCTGGTGTTGGCTGTTGATTTTTTAACCTTTCCTATGGCTATCTACTCATCCCCTCTCAAAATCGGTAACTTAGAAGTACATAGCCGCGTCTTGCAATCACCTTTATCCGGTGTCACCGATTTAGTGTTTCGGCGCTTGGTGAGACGCTTTGCTCCTGATTCGATGCTCTATACGGAGATGGTTAACGCGACAGAAATCTCCCAGCTGCAAGAGTTACCGCAATTGATGGTTATCGGGGACAAAGAACAACCAATTAGTATGCAGTTATTTGATTGCCGTCCCGATTTTATGGCTGTGGCGGCGGAAAAAGCGGTTAAAGAAGGAGCGATGACCATCGATATTAATATGGGTTGTCCTGTTAATAAAATTACTAAAAAAGGCGGCGGTTCTTCCCTTTTACGACAGCCAGAAATTGCCGAGCAAATTGTTAGGGAAGTGGTGGGAGCGGTATCGGTGCCAGTAACGGTGAAAACTCGCTTGGGATGGAACGCTCAGGAGATTAATATTATCGATTTTGCCCGTCGTTTGGAAGATGCGGGAGTGCAAATGTTGACCCTGCACGCACGCACTAGGGAACAGGGTTATCACGGGCCGGCCGATTGGCAATGGATTAAACGGGTGAAGGAGGTTTTATCGATTCCTGTCATTGCTAATGGTGATATTGTTTCTGTGGAAGCGGCGATTAATTGTTTGGAATTTACTGGGGCCGATGGGGTGATGTGTTCGCGGGGAACCCTCGGTTATCCCTATTTAGTGGGGGAAATCGATTATTACCTCAAAACAGGCAAAAAGTTGCCGAAACCCACCTCTATTGACCTGTTAAGCCTAGCTAAAGAGCATTTACAGGGGCTATGGCTATATAAGGGACAACGCGGGATTTGGCAAGCACGGAAACATCTGGCTTGGTATTGTCAGGATTTTACCGGTGCGGCGGTTTGGCGCGATCGGTTTTCGCGCATCGAATCTCTGGGGGAGGGCTGTGATTTAATTGATGGAGCTATTGCCCAATTAAACCTTGAAAACGAGAATATCTACAGATAACGGTGCTACAAGCTGTAGGTTTTTACGAACCTTTTGCTGGTTCGTCAGCATCATCGACAAGGTACATTTACTACCTAAGCCTGCTCACGGGTTTCAGCTTCATGGCGCAATTTGCTTGACTGCTCCTAACTATCGATAATATCAGGTCGGGAGCCAATAAACCCAACGCTGAGAAGGTAAAATACCCCCATATTTGCTACATCCGATCGCACTCCCGTCCGTCGCTGTGCATAGACGTTTTTAGCTTATTATCATTTACTTGAATCAATGAGCATGGTGCTTTCCCCAAAATCTATCGCTGCAGCGGTAGGAATTGCATGAGGGAACGCACCCTACCAGAGCAGCGATCATACTAATCATTCTGAACGCTCGAATTCTGTCTCCTAGCGCGTATTTGTTCTAGAAGAATATAAATCTCATCTAAGAATTCGCTACCTAGATTTACCAGTCGTGATTTATCTTTAAGAGTATATTGCCCTAGCCAAGTATTAAAAAAATCTGAACCTGAATAATTATTGACTCTTTCCCGAGTCAGAGTTTGTGAGGATTTTCTAACCAAATTTAATCTTCTCGATATATCTTTGATGGCATAAAAAGGATTTTTTAGGTATTTACGCCATTTTCTTTGCTGCATCTTAAATTGTCGCTCGTTAGAGATGATCGAACTTTCTAAAGCAAGAGCTAATTCTTTGAGCAACTGTTCTGAATCTTCTGTTGCAAGCAGAGAATTTCTTTCACGAATTATAATAATTAATCTTTTGCTGAATCTCGCATGATGATATTGCGTAATTAAATTTAGTAGCTCTTGTGCCGTTATAAAGGATGGACGTATTTTTAGCCACTTTTGCCATTTAATCCAATCTTGGATATAGGAAGAAATAAAGGAAATAAAATTTCCTATTACCGTAAGAGGAATGAAACAAACAACAATAATTGAGTAAGAAAAAAATAGTATTTTACTTATCACGGAATCTGGATTATAAATACACCAAAACATAATCACAAAAATAAGCAAGCACAAAAAAGTTACAAAAGCTATCACTTTGAATTTAGAGATTACATATTTTATCAGTTCTCTGAATTTAATAATAAAATATAATACGGGAAATAAAAGTAAGAAAGCCCACCAAAATGGATGGGTAAATTGTCCTGTATTTGCTGCTAATATAGCAAAAATAGACCAGAGCAATGGAAAAAATATTAAACGAATATATATCGGAAATCCACCCAGGAAAAAAGATTTACGATGACTTCTTAAATAACTTGTATAACTTGCTTGAAATACTGCGGAACTCGATGAAAAAAGATTAGTATAATAGAGGGATGAGAGATTAATAGCATATACGAAATAGGGAAATTTACGCAATGTAAGATGAGACATGAATAAAAGAGGAGCAACAGCAAAAAGAGCAAAAAGAACAGATAGTTCAGATCTTGCAAGCATTAATGCTCCAATCACCCCAAAAAATACTCCTATGTGTAGGATAATATCAATAGGACTAATCCACTTCAAAAGCCGTAATATATTTATATATCGTGATGCCTGATCGAGTCGAGACAGATGTGCATGAGTAGCAAAAAATTCCTTATTCAAACGATTGCGAGCGAACAAAATCACAAGTGCTTGGCGAATATCTGCCGCAATATCATCTGGAATTTGGCTAAGTCGTGCAGTTTGTCGATAGGCAACTTCTTTTAACCATTGACTTTCACTTGCAAAACCATGACGGAGCAACCAAAGTAAAACAGGTTGAGGCGTAATTCCTGCAACTTCCAAACTCCATTTCTGATCTGCAAGAGTTCCTTCACTACTGGCTGTTAAAAGAAAACGTCCTGCTTGCATTTGAATATCATCGGGTAACTCTTTAATTCGACTGATAAAACCATCTTGTAAAAGTCCCAGCAGAGGAAGTAAACCATCAGGCCAAGCAAAAGGTTTAGGCGCTGAGAGATTTTTATTAATTGTTTCTGGATTCACATAACCGACTGGATCATCAATCAGTCCAGATATATTCCCAGCTATCTCATCAAGCAAATATCTGGCCTCTGCCAAAATAGGGGCAAAAACTTCGGGCGGCTGTGTCTGGAAAATAACAACGGCTGTTTCTCGCCAGCGACCATCAGTTAATAACTGTCTAGGACTGATTCGATTAAGATCGCTGAGAACAACACAGGTAGCAAAATATTCCTGAAACCGACGGTGAGCAAAAGTAAAAAATTGGGAGTCACCTGCTACTATTTGAGCTTCAGAACGGGCCAGTTTGAGATACTCTAAGGCATTCAAATATTGCTCTAAATTGCCTCTTAACTTAAAACCAAGCCGACCCATTGCCCCCCGAATCCCTTCACGGGCTGGACTAAGTCCTAAGTTCGGGTCTATAGACATACAAAAAGCTACTTTTTCTGCGGCTGTTCTTACCTCAGCAGGCGTAAGCTTAAAACGTCTTTGCAAACGATCTGCATCGCGGGTAAGTCGCTTTTCTAAATAATTTTCAAATACGCTATGGGTATTTTCGGGAAAAGGACTTCCATCTCGCATATCTTCGCACAAGATACCTAAAAACATCGGATTCTTAGTCATATCCTGAATTTCTTGGGGAGCAATTCTAAGTCGTCCGTTTAGTTCTTTCTCTATCCTTGGTTCGAGTTCTGCTTTGCGAATCAGTTCCCAACGGCGACTTTCTAAAGGCAAAATGCGAAAACGAGGCCAACCCAAATGTTTGGGTCCGCGAAATTGACGGGAAGCAATAATTCCGCGACATTTATTAAATCCGCTCAAAAAATCGTCGATCGCTTCAGCATAATTTCTGATCGTTGTATCTGCTTCAACTGAACTTAATACTTCAGGCAATTCATCAAAAGAATCAAAAAGAAATAACCAAGTTCCTTCCTGAACCCCTTTTTGAAATTCTTCGTCTAAGAATTGCTCAATGTCACGATCATTAACTCGATTTAATTCTTGTTTTACAAAGTATTCTATCAACTCTCTGTTAATTTTAACTTTGGAGGAACGTTCCAGTTTTTTCAAATTGATATATAGAGGAATAACACTCTTTATACTTTTATCTTTCATCGAACGTTGAGCTAACTTCTCAGCAACGTGTCGGAGGGCAACGCTTTTTCCTGAACCAGGTTCACCTTCTACTAAGATGAGTCTCTCACTACTTAATTCAAGGGCTTTAGAAAGAGACTGTTCGCGGCGTAGTCCCCTCTTAGTTGATTGAAAAAATGGCAGTATGAAAAATTTTACTTGCTTTCCTTCAGCTTCAACCTCTGCTTCCAACTCAGTAAAGCGATAGTCTTTCCACTCCTCACGGCTGTTTAACTGTCGAATCTCATGTTCTATGTAATCAGCAAATCTTTGTCTTTTAAGAAGACGCTTTTTTTGCTCTTGATTGTAATATAACGGTCTGATTTGCTCTGTCCATATTTTTATGATCTGGCTAATAACAATAAGTCCTCCCCAGATTGCCAATAGGCAAAAAATGAGAAGTAAAATATAGTTAAATAATGAAGATAGCCAAGGAGGCAGAGGCTTCTTAATAATTTCTTCAATTATTTTTTTAAATGCCTCAACTAGCTTGAGTAAATCTTCTGGTTTCATACTCTGTTCTCTTAATGATTAGATTAGTAGTATCTAAAACAGGTTAGCGATGTCATGTTTCTGAAAAATTATTATTACAAAAAAGATAAATATTTTCTTGTAATTTTACGATTTATCCCTAACATCGCTTACCTAGATTTTATTGGAAAATATCCAGATTGTCTAGCCTGCATTATTCATGAAGATTTGGGAAAATCATCAAAAGCCTTGCGAGAAAAGGGCTGATTCAAGTCTGAATTGAATCACTGTCTGATCTACCTTCATAGAATACCTCATTCGGGGTACGATAGGTCGTAGACATTGCTGCTAGACGGAGTGCCTCACTAATAGTTTTATTAGCTGTTGCCTGCTCCTGACTATCGATAATATCAGGTGGGGAGCCAATAACCCCAACGCTTTCCCAATAAGCAACTAGCTCTGGCCCTGTTTTAGGAGGATTTTGAAGAAAAGGGCGAAAGGAGAGAACACGCAGAATATACTCTGATAAAGGCAATTTGAGATGAGAAGCTTCTGTAGATAACTCATTCTCTAGCTCTGAAGGTAAATCTAGGCTGATGTTCACGGTATTTCCTCAACGTTCAATGACCTGTCTTTGATTATATCGGAATATATTCAGTTAAACGAAGGGGTTGAGTTTCCTTGCGTAAAACCAGCCTAGGGCTGTGATTTAATTGATAGAGTTATCGCCCAATTAAACCTTGAAAATGAGAATATTTACAGATAACGATCGCACTGACCCGCTATCATGAACCTTGAATAATATTATTAGTCTAACTCTCGGTCGGGTGCAGTGATTGGTTAGATCGCTCCTAATTCTTACCTATAATCTTGTCATACTCGGAGTGCGACCCAACCCAGAACCAAACTATCTTTTCTTCATCTGACTTCTTAATCCCTAATGCTCGCCATCCAATGCCGACTCTGACTGACCAGATTTTTTCTCTTGGTTTCACCTCTTTGAACTCTAGGCTGGGGTGAAGTGGATTTTCTTTCCAAATCTCGTAATTTTTCTTGGCTGTTTCTTGTACCCTTTGCGGCAAACTGAGAAAAAGTTGACGAAACCTCTTGGTTCTGGCTGACTTCATTCTTCTCCAAAACCTTTATCTTCTGTTCTCCCCTCTTGTTCTTCTATCAGGGCTTCCTGTGCCATTGTTATTAAAGCTCCCAATTCCAGATCTTCGTTAGAAAGGCTTTGCTGCCATTTTAATTCACTTTCAATGTCTTCCAGCAATTGTTGAGCAAGTTCATCCTGAAGAGACTCTGGCAGTTTCTGGATTTCTGTGAATGCTTTTTGCAACAGAGTAGTCATATTTTGTTAATGTTTTACAGGCATCGGACTATTTTACCACCTCCCGAGTCGAGTCATCCCACTATAACCTCACGGATTACTGCTCCGGGTAGAAGGTCGATAGCATCAGGTTGTAAATAAAGCTCGATCGCCTCCTGTATATTGTTGAGAGCTTCCTCTTGTGTAATACCGGCAGATGTGCATCCGGGCAGTTCCGGACACCAAATTGCCCATTCGTTTGTATCGGGATCGGGTTCAAGTATCACTCGCCATTTTATAGGGACTAAATCCTTAGAGAACTACCCAAGATGATAACAGATGGACTCTTCTAGGTTCTGTGTGATAAGTTTAACTTACAATATGATTGGTCGATCTTTGTGTCCTTTGTGTCTTTGTGGTTCGTTCCACCCCCTCGCTCTTGAGGAATGTATCTTAGAATACATTTTACCCACCAAACCTGGGAGAGCCGGCAAATTAGAAAATTCCCTTAAGCTTCTAATTCATGACCTTAAGTTTAAGGATGTTCCAGTTCCCTACACTTTTGCTTGATTCATCTTTACATCTGACAACGCCTATCCTCTTGCCAGTAGCTGTTGAAAAGCAAAATGATCAAATCCTAGAGAACCGCTTGGATATTTGTTTGATTCTTGGCCAATTCTGCCAATGTCATTCCCTTTGTAAGTCGTTCAATTTCACTGCATCAGCTTAATTCCTTGCCAATGAATCAAATAAAGACAAAGACTTTACCGCTAGTTTTGGCAACTATTCTCGGTGTGAGAGGAGGAGGCAGATTTTGCTGCCGTTTCCTCTTGATAGCTAAGACAGGATTAGTTTTTGCGGTAAAAAATCTTACTGCCTTGGTCACTGACAAAATGACAATTGCGGTAGGACCGCCAGAGAGATCTGAAAATCGGTTCTTTCGAGACGCGATAATAGTCTCCTAAGACGGGACGGATAGCCTCGGTTGCTTCTTGGAGATGATAGTGGGGAATAGTGATAAAAATATGATGGGCGACGTGGGTACCAATTTGGTGATGGATGGGATTAAAGATGCCATAATCGCGATCGATGGTAGAAAGCGCTCCTTTGAGAAAGTACCAATCTTGACCGCGATACCAGGGAATATCATCTTCAGTGTGGTGTAGGAATGTCACTAGGTCCAACCAAACCACAAAGACGATATAGGGCATGATGTAGTAGTTAAACAGAAACCAAAAGCCGTAGCTGATACCCACCCCGATTAATAGACCTAACATGAAGGTACAACAAACGGTGCTAGTCAGTACCTGCCACCGTTCCGAGGGGCGAAAGAGGGGGCTTTCGGGCATAAAATGGGACCCCTGTTTATTAGGAGAACGACGGAAAAGATAGAGGGGATAAACAAATAAAATTAGCTGAAAACGAGCTAATTTTTCGTACCAAGCCATATTGTTATACTGGGTTTCCGTGACGGGATACCAACTTTCATCGGTGTCGATATTGCCAGTATTAGCGTGATGGGTGCGATGACTGATGCGCCAACCGTGGAAAGGTACGAGAATAGGAGTATGACTGAGATGACCGATTAAGTTATTTAACCAACGATAACCGGAAAAGGAACCGTGACCGCAATCATGACCGACGACAAATAAGGCCCAAAACATGGTTCCCTGCATAAACCAAAAAAGGGGGAAGAACCATGCTTGATTAATCTGGTAAGTTATCCAGTAAAGTAGGGTAATGATGCCAATATCAAAAAAAAAGTAGGCTAAAGAGCGAAAAACGCTTGATTGGAAGCAACGGGCCGGGATAGCTAGACGGACATCCTGTAGGGTAAATGGCAAAAATTCTCTTTTTAGGGCAGGTTTAGGTAGGGTTTGGGACACTAGGTTATAACTTAAGATGGATAACAGGGCAGTATTGACGAAGGCTTGAGTAGCTCAAGTTTTCTGTTTCTCGGTGCGCTATCTTTTCTCTATCTCAGCTAGGAGCAGATAAAACCGAGCGATCGAGCGAATTTCGTCTAACTCACTGGAATTTTATTGTAGGGCTTAATGTAACTTAACAAAAGCCCCTAGGGAAAGTCCCCAGAAGGGTCGTTAGGAAGTACATTCCCTGTTTTATAGTTCAAGTCCGTTAAAACCCAAAAAAAGGGCGAACAAAATTCACCCTAACAGATAAAGTAATCATCCTACAAACTGCCGATGAACTGATCAATGCGATCGAATCCTTTTTCAATCGTCTTTAGGTCTGTAGCATAGGAAAGACGAATACAATCATCAGCACCGAAAGCAATACCGGGGATAGCGGCTACTTTTTGGGTTTCGAGGAGTTTCTGACAAAAATCCCGGGATTTTAAACCAGTTTGACTAATATCGATAAACACATAAAAAGCACCGTTGGGAGTAGGACAATTGAGTCCAGGGAGCGATCGCACTCGTTCTAAAATATACTGTCGGCGCTCGCTAAAAGCTTTGACCATTTCCTCGATGCAATCTTGGGGACTCTCTAAAGCAGCGATTGCACCGTACTGAGCAAAAGTGCAGACATTGGAGGTACTATGACCTTGGATCTTAGTCATAGCCTTGACAATTTCCACCGGTCCTGCTATGTAACCGACGCGCCACCCCGTCATCGAGAAAGCTTTAGCAAAACCATTACTAATAATACTGCGCTGAAAGATTTCCGGACCAAAAGAAGCGATACTGCGGTGAATTGCGCCATCGTAGAGGATTTTCTCGTAGATTTCGTCAGAAACCACTAAAATATCCTTTTCAACCACAATTTTTGCTAAAGCTGCGATTTCTTCGGGAGTATAGACAATACCGGTGGGATTAGAGGGAGAATTGAGAACAAATAATTTAGTTTTCGGTGTAATTGCCGCTTCTAGCTGTTCGGGGGTGATTTTATAGTGATTCTCTAGGCTAGTGTTGACTATAACCGATGTTCCTCCCGCTAACGTCACCATTTCAGGATAACTCAACCAGTAGGGTGCGGGAATAATTACTTCGTCCCCCGCTTCAATTAACGCCATGATTAGATTGTAGAGAGACTGTTTACCGCCATTGGTAACGATGACATTATCGGCATTGTATGCTAGTTGATTATCCCGCAGCAATTTCTCAGCGATGGCTTTTCTTAACCCCGCTTCCCCGGCAGCCGGTCCGTAGCGAGTTTTTCCCTCATCGAGGGCCTTTTTCGCGGCAGCTCTGATGTGAGTGGGTGTGTCGAAATCTGGCTCCCCGGCGCTAAAACTACAGACATCTTCGCCGTTTTTCTTCATTTCCTTGGCCAGAGAGTCGATAGCTAGGGTAAGGGAGGGGGTGACTTGATTGACTCGTGACGCTAGTTTCATAGTATTTTACCCTGAAAGGGCTTTTCTGATGACCTACACAACCTTTAGTATTGTCCATCACCTCGATTGTTCTGGGTGTTTTTTTATATAATCTCCGGAATTGCGGCGCTTAGGGATGGGTGTGGGGTGATGGGGTG
>NZ_JAQMSY010000080.1:0-12637 GCF_028329095.1 Microcystis sp. CS-574 | reverse complement strand
TGACTTCGTTTCTCAGGAATTGAGAGCGGCGGAAGACCCGGAATTTGAAACCTTCTACACTAAAAATATTCTGCTTAACGAAGGTCTGAGAGCTTGGATGGCTCCCCAAGACCAACCCCACGAAAACTTTATCTTCCCTGAGGAGGTTCTCCCGCGTGGTAACGCTCTCTAATATCCCTACCGCTAGTGGTCGTGACCAAAGTTCCACCGGCTTCGCTTGGTGGTCTGGTAACGCTCGTCTTATCAACCTCTCCGGTAAACTGCTCGGCGCTCACGTCGCCCACGCTGGTTTAATCGTTTTCTGGGCCGGGGCGATGACCCTGTTTGAAACCGCCCACTTTATCCCCGAAAAACCGATGTACGAACAGGGTTTAATCCTGCTTCCCCACTTAGCTACCCTCGGTTTTGGGGTCGGTCCGGGTGGTGAAGTAGTCGATACCTTCCCCTACTTCGTCGCTGGTGTTCTGCACTTAATTTCTTCGGCTGTACTCGGTTTTGGTGGTATCTACCACGCTATCCGCGGACCGGAAACCCTAGAGGAATACTCTAATTTCTTCGGTTACGACTGGAAAGACAAAAACCAAATGACCAACATCATCGGTTATCACCTGATTCTCTTGGGTTGTGGTGCGCTGTTGTTGGTATTTAAAGCCATGTTCTTTGGCGGTGTCTATGATACCTGGGCTCCCGGTGGCGGTGATGTCCGCATCATCACCAATCCTACCCTCAACCCCGCAGTTATCTTTGGTTATCTGACTAAAGCTCCTTTCGGTGGCGAAGGCTGGATTATCAGCGTCAACAACATGGAAGATATCATCGGCGGTCACATCTGGATTGGCTTAATCTGTATCGCTGGCGGTATCTGGCACATTCTCACCAAACCTTTTGCCTGGGCGCGTCGCGCTTTCATCTGGTCTGGAGAAGCCTATCTGTCCTACAGCTTGGGCGCTCTTTCCATGATGGGCTTTATCGCCGCCGTTTACGTTTGGTTTAACAACACCGCCTATCCCAGTGAATTCTACGGTCCGACCGGTATGGAAGCTTCCCAAGCTCAAGCTTTCACCTTCTTGGTCCGTGACCAACGCTTAGGTGCTAACGTCGCTTCTGCCCAAGGCCCCACCGGTCTAGGTAAATACCTGATGCGCTCTCCCACTGGCGAAATCATCTTCGGTGGTGAAACCATGCGTTTCTGGGATTTCCGCGGTCCCTGGTTAGAACCCCTCCGCGGTCCTAACGGTTTAGACCTCGACAAAATCAGAAATGACGTACAACCCTGGCAAGTCCGCCGCGCGGCTGAATACATGACCCACGCTCCTTTAGGTTCCTTGAACTCTGTAGGTGGCGTTATCACTGACGTTAACTCGTTTAACTATGTGTCTCCTCGCGCTTGGTTGGCTACCTCTCACTTCACCCTCGCCTTCTTCTTCCTCATTGGACACCTCTGGCACGCTGGACGCGCTCGCGCCGCCGCCGCCGGTTTCGAGAAAGGAATTGACCGCGAGACTGAACCCGCATTGGCAATGCCTGACCTCGACTAATTTCCCTTAGTTCGATGGCAGCGGCTCCCGTCTAGTTGGCGGGAGCCTTTTTGTTGTTAATTTGCATGAGTAGAAAACGGGTTTCTCCGAGAAACCCGTTTTCTGTGCGTTACTCAAGGGATTTAGTATCAGACGCGGCTAAAACACTCTCTAAAGCCGATAATAATCGTTGATTTTCTGCCGGTAAACGGACAGCGACCCGAAAATAATTGCTGCCCAATTCTGGGAAACTGAGACAATCGCGGATAAAAATTCGATGATATTTTAATAAAGCTTCCTGTAGGGGTAAACAGGAAGATTGAGATTGTACTAAGAGGAAGTTAGCGGCACTGGTTTGGGGCTGTAATTGCGGAAAATTAGCTAATCCCTGCCATAAATCCTCGCGGGCCGCCGTTAACCAATCCCAAGTTTGTTGTTGAAAATCCCTATCTTCAATTGCCGCAATAGCGGCAACCACAGCCAAATTATTCACCGACCAAGGATCGCGCCATCTTTGCCATTGTAACAGGCGGTCGGGATGAGCGAGGACGTATCCTAGACGCAAACCGGGGAGACTGTAAAATTTAGTTAGGGAACGCAAAATCAAGAGGTTGGGATATTCCGGCAACAGAGATATTAAACTCTCCTGTTGTTGGGGGGGTAAAAAATCCATAAAAGCTTCATCCACTACCACCAAACCAAATTGCGATAGATAGGGACGAATGGCCGCCACCGTCCAGAGTTTCCCGGTGGGATTATGGGGATTATTAAGTAATAAGCCTTGTTTTTCGGGATTAACCGGCTTTAAACTGGTTAAATCTAGGGAATGTTGGCAGATTTTTCCACCAAAACTTTTTAAGGCCCGTTCGTAATCGTTAAAAGCGGGTGTTAGTACATAAACACTATCAAATGAGGCCAATTCCCGACCAGCCCAGGTTAATAACTCAGCCGTACCATTGCCCGGGAGAATCCAATCTGGTCCGATATTGTGCCATTGACCGAGGGCAGAACGCAACTGCCAATACGCGGGGTCAGGATAACGAGTCAGACTGGTTAAATGGCTTTTAATAGCGGTTAGTGCGCTTTCCGGTGGACCGAGGGGGTTGATACTGGCAGAAAAATCGAGAATAGAGGAAACCGGACAGCCAGCAATTGCGGCCGCCCAGTCAAGATTACCACCATGTTTAGGTCTAGGCAAAAGACTTACAGCGAACGAAACTCAACAGTAATTATTCCTTATCCGGAGCCACTCTGTCTTTAAACAGTTTACCCGCCGAGAAAGCCGGGACGCGAGTAGCTGGAATCTCCATCTTATCGCCGGTTTTCGGGTTGCGTCCTTCCCGGGCCTGACGTTCCCGGGCCTCGAAGGAACCGAATCCTACTAGGGTTACTTTGTCCCCCTCAGAAACCGCATCGATAATGGTTTCGATGGCGGCAGTGAGAACAGCATCTGCTTGTTTTTTGGTGACAGAGGCTTTGAGAGCGATTTGATCGATTAATTCACCTTTATTCATGCGCTAACTCCTTTTTTTGCGGTTTTTCTGAGTTTAGGGTGGTTGTCAGTAGTTTATTATGGTTCCCCTGTTGAGGACTCGCCAGGATCGAGATCACTAAATAAAGCCTCAAATCCTCATTGGCTATATATTCCACTGCATTATTCTAAGCGGGAATTGTCTCGATCGGAATCGCTGAAACCTTTAATTTATCTAGATTTCCCCCCGATTCCCCGGTAAGAGGAGAGACAAAAGGGAATAAGCGAGAGATTTACGGCGATATAAGCTAATAAAAAGAGATTAGCAAGCTAAATTGCCGATAAATATTCTCTAAAAGCGATAGGCATCCTAACTTCCCAAAAATCGTTCATCGGTTCTCTCCCAGATTTTTGACTAATTTTGCCCCCAAAAACGTTAAAAAAGTTTACCAAAGCAATTTCTGCCCAAAAATTAAGGTTCAGACCCAGGAGATATTCGCTAGAATTGGAACTTATGATCGTTAAAAATATTCAAAAAAGCAGGATTTAACTGGAAAGTTTGCTATCATTATCTATTCAGCGACAAACTCGCATGGTGATTTACTGCTATCCCCTAGCCGATCTAGGTCAAAGCTTAAGACGTTCTTTTATCGTGACTTTTTTGGCAGTAATCGCCATTCTTGGCGGTGTGATTCCCGAATTTTCTTGGACGACGGCGGTGGTTAGTTTCCGGTCTTCCGCTTATACTCAAGATTTTACGGCTGACCAAATTAAACGTTATGCGACCGCAGTTTTGTTGATCGAAACCCAAAGAAAACAAGCTTATCAGGCAATTTCGCAAATTTTAGGCAAAATTCCCCCAGCAATTACCTGTAACCAACGGGAAAGCTTTAATAATCTTCCCGCTAATGCCCAAAAAATTGCCGTCGATTATTGTAATAACTCAAAAAAGATTGTCCAAGACAGTGGACTGAATGCGACTGAATTTAACGCCATTACTAATCGGGTTCGTAGCGATGATAACTTGAGACGACGGGTACAAAATGAGATGATTCGTCTGCAGCGGGAAAATAAATAGAAAAAGTTCCTCAGTTTTTCGGGTCAAGTTGGAGTCAGGGCTACAATAAGAATGTTTTTTCCCATTGACCAATATCATGTTAACTTTTACCGAGCGCTTACCCCCCCGTCATACCGCTAGTCCACCTCCCCCAGAAACGGTGGTTTTTAGCCTCCTACTTACGGCCGAAGAACGCACCCGCAGCCGTTATCGTCTCGACAGTCCCGAAGGTTTTTCCCTCTGTTTTCGTTTACCTCGCGGCACCATTCTACAGGATCGCGATTTCCTGCGGGGAGAAAACGGCGAAATTGTTCAAATTATCGCTAAACCCGAACCAGTTATCACTATTACCGCCCCTTCAACCGATTTACTCCTCAAAGCGGCCTATCACCTCGGTAATCGTCATGTAGCCCTAGAAATTAACCCCGATTATCTGCGTCTGGCCCCTGATTCTGTCCTACAAGCAATGTTAGAAGGTTTGGGATTAACTGTAACTGAAGAAATCGCCCCCTTTAACCCCGAAATCGGCGCTTATCAGCATTATCATGACCTGGAAGAGGCAAAAAAGGGATAGTTAGCTAATCTTGCCCAATGCCCTTTCTGATTTAGAGTAAGCAAAAATCAAACTCGGTTTCGACTTACCTCTTTTCTTACCATAAATTGTAGTTTTTGGGCATTATCTTAACAAAATTTAACTGACAAAAAAACAGTAACTTTTTAACAGCCTCTACGGGATATTTTCTTAATCAAGAGGCTTTCATTCTGCTAGTTTCTAGAATTTTAATCGGCCTCGGTGAATTGATTAATCATCAAAGTAAAAATCGAACTACGAGGAATGAATAACCATGGTACTTTCAGAACTAGCACCAACGGCTGTAACCTCTGTCCTGTCTGATTTATCCACACCCACTGAGGTTAAAAAATTCCCTGCTCAAAACAATGATCTAATCTATTTTTGTGAACTAGATTCTAGTAACAAACTGATCATTGAACCGCAAGGGGTTTATACAACTCTCGACGGACGAATTTATCTTAGTCGAAAATGTTAGGATTTTTCAACTATTATCTATATTTTCCGTCAGCCAATTTTTAAAGTTTCTGATGGCTTCACTTCTCCCCACTTGTTGACTTTGTTTAACAAATTGATTAATTAATTCAATAATCGGGATCTGAGGAAAATTGGGACTGCTTAAAGACTCAATATATTCTCCTTCTTGTAATAAATTAATCTGTAGGCCACTTTGAGTATAACGCCACAGTTCGGGAACACCTAACTGTCGATAATTATCTAAATAAGTACGGGAAGTAATATCAATTTCTAGGACTAAATCGGGGGGGGGATCACTTTCTAAATTAAGTCTATTTTTGCCAATAACGGCTTGATAGTTTTTAATATAAAAACAGGCATCAGGTTCAACCGCTTGATTCATCCGCTCGTTTTTAAATGTTGTTGATCCTAACGGTTCAAAATCAATATTGAGTGCTTCTAACAAAAACTGAACCATATAACTAATGATTTCTTTATCTTTTTCATGTTCGGGTAAAGGTAGCATAATTTCTAATATTCCGTTACTGTAGGATAACCGAGAAGCACGACTTTCTCCTAATTCTGATAATATTGTCTCAAATTTTTGCCAGTTAAGCTCTTTTAAAAGTAACTGTTGACCGGGATTGACGATAATTTGTTCTAAGGCTAATTGCATGGCTTTAGCTGAAAATGTTGATTTCTTAGTTTAATTATACCCTTACTCATAGTATTTCAACAAAAATTAAGCCTATTTGTAATATTCTGCCAGTTTTATTAAAGTGTTATTTCGTCGAGTAATAATTTTGGCATCAACCCCTTCAGATGGATCTAAATGTTCAGATTCTACAAGAGATTTAATAAAATTGGAAACTTGAGGGTTTAATTCTCCTTGATGGGTTGAAGATAAGCTCGTCATTAAAGCATCATACCATAACCGATTTTCGGCATAGCGTTCTGCTTGTTCAGTTTTTTGAATTGGCGGTTGACTTAAATGAATGGGTATTTCAACCACTCGGAATTCTGCTCGTTGAATCATCCAAACGTCAGGACTTTGACGAATAGCGACTTGCCATAAATACTTTTTACCCACTTCTAAAGGGGTTTGATTACTGGGAAAAGAAAAATACGGAGGGGAATGAGGGATTATTTGCCTTGAGCGATTGGATAAAAAAGGCGATGGCTTACTTTCCTAAAAGCTGCCAGACAATTCGTCGCTGGATTGACGAAATAACTGCCTATTTTGATAACCGAACAACCCAGGGAACAGTGGAAGGAATTAACAATAAACTGAAGGTGATTAAAAGGAGAGGCTATGGATTTAGAAACTTTAAAAACTTTAGTCTTAGATGTTTATTAAATTGGCATTTTGCTAGTTGATTTTATATGGTAAGTTCGGAAGAACCCAAATTACCTCATTTGTTGAGGGGGGGACTGGATGAAATAATTTACTTCCTGATCCCGATCCTGCTACTTTAGGAGGGATAGGATTAGGTTTACGCTGGTTAGTGGCTAATGGTTTAACTGTTCGTTTAGATTACGGGATTCCGTTAGTTTCTGTCGATAATTCCGGAAATTCACTGCAAGAACAAGGGTTTTACTTTTCGGTGAGGTATAGAAAAGCATTCTAGCATATTCTGAGAGAATTATAATAATAGTTCTCAATTAACTTAATCCGAATCTTTATCTTTTGTCGCTTGGTTAATTTCAGCGTTTTTCTCAAAGATGAGGTATAATCAATGTGGTTTGTGCTTCGAGGCGAGCGCTCTGTTCAAACCCTCATTCTGTAAGGCTTCTGGGGTTGATGATCGCACTTTTTGATTTCAAAAAAGCCTAAAGATATTATCCAACCAGGTTTTTAGATTTATTCAGCCAAACCTAGTTAAAAAAGAGAGGAGTAGGTCGCCATATCTAGTCCCTTGAGAACGGAATTCGGTATCGGTCAAAGTTTCTAGAAAAGCCCTAGGGATAGCTTGAGTATTTATACTTATTGCAAAATAGGTATGCTTTTCCTAAGATATAGTTGATCGGTAATCGTGCCGAACTAATTACCGAAAATTTGGGTTTAAAACCCCTTGAATGATGTTTTTATTGTATTCAGGAAGTTGAAAAAATGAAGACCAAATCGATCATAAGCTTACTATCCCTTAGTATTATAGGAATGTCAATCTATGCAGGTCAAGCTAATAGCAGTGATTATCGGGCTTTGACCCCTGAAGAAAAATCACGGTTGACTGATGCTTTGCTAAAACAGGGTTGTAGGAATCCTAAAGCGATGAAATTTGATGTTGAGACTAACCAGTTTGAAGCAGAAGATGCTGTGTGTGAGGGAGGAAGAAAGTATGATATTTACCTTGACAAAAACTTTAGGATTGTTTCAATGAAACCAGACTAAAAGAGCAAATCCCTGAGAAGCTTTTACCGGTCGCCGCGAAGATTACCAATGAGGTATAACAAAGCCATTCTAACAGCAACACCACTGGTAACTTGTTGGGAAATCAGACTAAAATCGGGATCGTCCATCAAATCGGAACTAATTTCCACTCCCCGATTCACAGGACCTGGATGAAGTACTTTCACCCCTGGTTGACAGGATTGCAAACGAGGACGAGTAATGCCAAAACTTTGATGATATTCGCGTAAACTGGGCAAAAGATTGGCGGTCATGCGTTCTTTTTGCAGTCGCAGGGTCATCACAAAATCGGCCTTTTCTAAAGCTGGTTCTAAATCCCAGTGGAGAAATAGGCGATCGCACAATTCCCCAAAATATTTCGGCAGTAGGGTAGGGGGTGCGGACAAATGTACTTCCGCCCCTGCCGTGGTTAAACTCCAGATATTGGAACGAGCCACACGAGAATGGAGTATATCCCCGACAATAGCGATTTTTTTGCCCTCTAACAGTTCTAAACGGGGATTTTCCTCATCTAACAGACAACAGATCGTAAACAGGTCTAAAAGTCCCTGGGAGGGGTGTTCGTGTTGACCGTCCCCAGCATTAAGAATACTGACCCCCGACTGCAAACGATCCATTTCTGCGGCAATTAAATCGGGAACCCCCGACTGTTGATGTCGGATAACAAAAATATCCGTACCCATGGCCACATAGGTTAAAGCGGTATCGAGAATCGTTTCCCCCTTAGTCAAACTGGAACTACCCGGGGCAAAATTAAGAACATCGGCCGAAAGACGTTTCGCCGCTAGTTCAAAACTACTACGGGTGCGGGTGGAAGGTTCAAAAAAAAGATTTGTCACCACTTGACCTTGTAGGGCCGGCACTTTCTTGGTACGTCGGGAAAGAACTTCACGAAAACTAGAGGCCGTTTGTAGCAGGGTTTGGTATTCTTCCGGTTGCCAGTCTTGCAATCCCAAAATGTGGTGTCGGATCCAAGTGAAAGCCATAGGAGTTGAGGAGGCGGTAAAAACGGCAAATTTCGTCTATGCTATTGTAGGATTTCTTTGCATCAAGTTAATAAATAGGGTTTATGAGAATTAATTTTTCCTTGTGTCAGGTCACTCTCGCGATCGCTTTATTTCTCAATCCCTTGCCGGCGATCGTTGCCCAGACTGCCACCTCTGGGGAAATGGTATCACCGACCACGGGCATTAATTACACTCGCCTGAAAAATTTCCTCGCTCAACAAAATTGGCGACAAGCTAACGATGAAACCCGTAATTTAATGCTGAAAGCGACCGGACGAGAATTACAGGGCTGGTTTACCATGGAAGACCTGCAAAAATTGGCCTGTTGGGATCTGCAAAAGATGGATCAACTCTGGAAAGAAGCTTCCGGGGGTCGTTTTAGTTTCAGTACCCAATTTCGTATTTTTATCGAGACAGGTAATCGACCGGGGCGCTTAGTGGCGATCGAAAATTTTCAAACTTTTGGCGATCGCATCGGTTGGCGTAAAGATGGTGATTGGATTATTTTTAAAGAAAATCTTAACTATACCCTCAATGCTCCCGTCGGTCATCTGCCGGCGCCCCGGGACGAATATCAGATCGCCGGTGGTCGTCTAGAATACACCACCCTCGCCCAAAGATTAGTCACCTGTAATATTGTTAGCTTAGGGCAAAGCAAACAATAGACCTCTTGTAAAAATCAAAAATTGTTGTTAGGGTTAGGAGTCAGGAGTCAGTAGTCAGTAGTCAGTAGTCAGGAGAATTAAGAATGAACAATAATCAATTAAATAGTCTATTTACGGATTTTATGCAATTTAATCCTTATTTTTGCCGTTTTTGAACCCTCAAAAATTAATTATGCCAGAGGTTTAATAATCACGGCGATCAATTCTGTAGAGTAAAATTTAAGGAAAAGCTTCTCTCCTCACCTTCCCTTTTTTTCCGATTTACTAGCACTTTTTCTGCCAAAACTCCCTAAATTTAACAATGATTAAACGATCCGTTAACGTATCGAGAGCGATCGGTTCGTCGATCGCCGTTTCCCTAATTGTCACTGGTTGCGCCCCCCAAACCCCCCAGGCCACCGGACCGGCGGCTGTTCCCGTCAAACTGCAAACCCTCGGCACCGACAAATTAGTGCAAAGTAGCGAATTTGTCGGTACTTTGATCGCCCAACAGCGTGTTAGCGTCTCTCCTCAGATTACTGGTCGGATTCGCTCTATTTTCGTTAAATCTGGCGATCAGGTAACTCAGGGACAAAAAATCGCCGAATTGGATCCCGAACAACAACAGCAACAGGTAAACGCCAGCATCGGCCAGGTAAATTCGGCCAAAGCGAACCTGAATGCGTCTGAGGCGGATTTAAGGCAAAGACAAGCGCAAGCGAGGGCAAATAAAGCCCAAATTGCCCAGAATCGGGCAAATGTGGCCAATGCCGAAGCCAATGTTAAAAGTCAGATCGCCACCTTGAGCGCCGCCGAAGCCGATTTACAGAGAGCGAGAGCTAATTTAGATTTGGCGGAAAAAAACCTAACAAGAGCCGAATTTCTGGTTAAACAAGGCGCACAGCCCCAACAGGACTTAGATGATCGCCGCCGCGACATTCAGGCCGCCAAGGCAGAAGTAGAAGCCCGGTCTCAAAATCGTGATGCGGCCCGTCAACAGGTGACGGCGGCTAGAGCTACCCTACAGGCAAACAAAGAAGCATTAAATATCGCTATTCAAAACGAATTAGCCTCAGGGCAACAGGTGGCGGCGGCGGCGGCAACAGTGAACAGTCGTCAAGCGGCAGTAGCCAGCGCTGAGGGACAATTAGGGGCGACGCGTCAGAATTTAGTTTTTAACACCATTACCGCCCCGATTGATGGTTTTGTCGGCGATTTTAATCAAAGAAAAGTCGGCGATATTATCTCCCTGGGTGAAGAATTAACCTCGTTAACTAACAATAAAACTTTGGAACTAAATGTGCAGATTCCCGTGGAATTACAACCGCGTCTGCGCGTCGGGTTGCCCGTGGAAATTATTAATCCCGATGGCAGCCCGGGGGTTCGCGGTCAAGTAACTTTTATTTCCCCCACCGTTTCCCAAGCTACCCAATCGGTTTTAGTGAAATTTGCCTTTACTAATGATGGCAGTCTTCGCAATAACCAATATGTGCGGGCGCGGTTAATTTGGGATCAAAAACCGGGGGTATTAGTTCCCACCACGGCAGTGACTAGCATCGGGGCGCAAAATTTTGTTTTTGTGGCCGAAAAAGAAAAGGCTAAAGAAGGTCAAGAAAATGCCAAGGAGCGTTTAGTGGTTAGACAAAAACCCATTCAAGTCGGCACGATTCAAGGGCAAGCTTATCAGGTTATTTCTGGAGTAAATGCCGGGGAAAGAATTGCTGTTAATAATATTCTTTCTCTCCGAGATGGTACAGCTATAACTGTTAGTCAGCAGTAATTTTTATGAGTAATTCGATTACCGTTCGTCCCCTGGCAGCGCAACTAATTACCGCCGAGAGTTTCCGTCCCTACGGTCAATTAATAACCCCTGGCCATGACGGGAAACTGTTTGATGAAAGCGATGCACAACTGCATTTAAAAAATGGTGTGCCACGTTTTTATATTATGCGTTTACAGACTCGCGGACGTAAATTTAAGCGAATTACTCGTCATAGTCAATGTACCCAATGTCTTGGTTCTTTGGGGGGACAAGAGTGGTTTTTAGGAGTGGCTCCCCCTAGTCCTCATCCTCAACCAGATTTAGAAAAATTAAAGGTTTTTCGCATCCCCGGGGACTGTTTTATTAAATTAGAGGTGGGAACTTGGCACGCTGGCCCACTTTTTGATCAACCAGAGATCAATTTTTATAATCTCGAATTGAGCGATACTAATATTATCGATCATTTTACCTATAATTTTGCCCAAGAGCAGTCAATCGAATTCGAGATTGTTGATTGAAAAAATTAATTTTTTTACCTAGGTTTTGCTGAATGTCGGTGAAAGCTGACAGGGAGAAAATGTGAGTTCTATGAAGTTAAAAAAGGGCAGAAGGTAGAGCAGGGAAGTCTTTTACCTCTAAATCCAGAGAAGGCTTAATAGGATGATAACTGTAAGCAATGAGACTCCCTAAAAGGTTAACTAGAAAATTCCAGATACTACTTTGAATTGGCACTATTTGTCGATTAAGTCTGAAAACGATGACCTATAGTCATTTCAGATAATACTAAATCTGGTTATTAAAAACTGATTATTTATTTCTCCTTTTGCCTGTTGCCTGTTGCCTTTTGCCTCTCCTCTATGAGTAGCCTATGCTCAACGGATTTAGTATAAGTATGATACAGTCTAGACCGACAAAATCCTTAGGAACTCTGGGATTGATATTCTCAATCTTAATTGAAATGACTATAGGTTGCTCTAATGGGAAGTTTTGTGACGACAAGTAGCATTTCTGATATTTATGGGGAATAATAGATTTAGATGAGTGCCTAACTTTCCAATTGGTAGCGACTTGCCATGAACCCAACAACCGCCAATTATGATGAACCTTGGAAAGAAGCATTAAGCGAGTATTTTGAAGCGTTTTTATACTTCTTTTTTCCTGAAGTTCACCAATTAATTGATTGGACAAAAATTCCCGAATCCCTAGAAAAAGAACTCAAACGGATTACCGCTTCAGCAAAGACAAAAAAACGTTTTGCTGACAAACTCTATAAAGTCTGGTTACTCAGGGGAGAAGAAATCTGGATTTTGATTCATATTGAAATTCAAAGCCAGTACGAAGAAAATTTCCCTCAGAGGATGTATATTTATAACTATCGGGCCTTTGATTTGTATCAGAAACCAGTTATCAGTCTCGCTATATTAGGAGATGAACGAGTAAATTGGCGACCAGATTCCTATAATTATACCATTGCTGGTTGTGAAGTCAGCCTCAAATTCCCAACAGTCAAATTACTGGACTATGAGGAAAACTGGTCAGAACTAGAAGCAAGTAGCAATCCCTTTGCTATAATAGTCATGGCACACCTGAAAACAAAAGCGACTACTGGGAAGCTGCCAGAACGGGAACATTGGAAGTGGAGGTTAATCAGGGGATTATATGAAAAGGAGTTCGAGAGAGAACAGATAATTAAACTGTTTGAAATCATCGACAATATGATGACTTTATCCCCTGAATTACAG
>NZ_JAQMSY010000079.1:0-10489 GCF_028329095.1 Microcystis sp. CS-574 | reverse complement strand
GTGTAGGGTGTAGGGTGTGGGGTGTAGGGTGTGGGGGGAATAAATAAAAATAATCTCCTGAATCCTGAATCCTGACTCCTGAATCCTGACTCCTGAATCCTGGCTCCTAACCCCACCAATATACCTTTTCAGCAATCTCTACCTAACCATGAAATCTAACTATCAAAATCTCATTCAAGAACTTTCCCGTCTGGAAATTATCACCGATCCGGGACAAGTGGCGAAACTTTCCTTAGATTATTATCATTTTAGTCCCATTTTAGAGGCACAACTGCAAGATAAACGGGCTGATTTAGTCATTCGTCCCCACAATAGCCAAGAAGTTATTGACATCGCTAAAACCTGCGTTAAATACCAAATTCCTTTAACAGTTAGAGGTGCGGGTACAGGTAATTATGGTCAATGTGTTCCCTTGCAGGGAGGAGTAATTTTAGACACAACCAAACTAACAAAAATTATCTCGATCGAACCGGGTACAGCACGGGTAGAAGCGGGGGTAAAAATGGCATTTTTTGATAAACAAGCTCGCGCAATCGGTTGGGAATTAAGAATGGCTCCCTCTACCTATCGGACGGCGACAATTGGCGGTTTTATCGGGGGTGGCAGTGTGGGCATGGGTTCGATTAATTATGGACAATTGAAGGATAGGGGCAATCTGCAAGCAGTGCAATTAGTCACCCTAGAAGCGGAACCAAAAATTATCGAACTACGGGGGGATGAGGTAGAAAAAGTCAATCATGCCTACGGAACCAATGGTATTATTACCGAGTTAGAAATAGCCCTCGCTCCCTGTTATCCTTGGGCAGAATTTATCGTTACTTTTGCCGATTTTATCACCGCCGCTAAATTCGGTCAAGCTCTCAGTGATAGTGATGGCATTGTCAAGAAAATGGTTAGTGTGCACTCCTGGCCAATTCCCGCTTATTTTATCGCTCTTAAGGATTATTTACCCACAGGAAAAGCGGCAGTTTTGTTAATAGTATCGGACAGCGATCGAGTCGCCTTAGAATCTTTAATTAAAGAATATAATGGTGAACTTACCTACTATAAAACGCCAGAAGAAACCCAAAAAGGCAACAGTATCTTAGAATTTACTTGGAATCATACCACTCTCCATGCGCGTAGTTGTAACCCCAAGATAACTTATCTACAAGCTTTTTATTTTAATCTAGCCACGGTAGAGAAACTCTATAATTATTTTGGGGAGGAAATAATGATGCACCTAGAATTTTTGAGATTTCAAGGTAAAGTTATTCCCGCCGGTCTTCCCTTGCTAGAATTTACCACAGAAACTCGATTAAATGAGATTATTGCTATCTATGAACAACAGGGGGCAGCCATTGCCAATCCTCACACTTATATCATGGAAGATGGCGGCAGCCGACAGATTAATCCCCTGCAACTAGAATTTAAACAACTCGTCGATCCCTACGGATTGAACAATCCGGGTAAAATGCGAGCATGGGTTGAAGCAAGGGGGTAGGGATTCGATTCAAGCTAAATTAAACAAGATAAGTAGGTAGGCGTTAAAAACTATTAGATGCCCCCCTTATCAAGGGGGGATTAAGGGGGGATCGAACCTAAAACACTAACCGGTGAAAAGGGAGTGGGGAAAACAAAACTCCCCGCTGCCCCCTGCCTATTCCCAGACTTGCCCCGATCCGATACAATTAAACGGTTGTCTTGGAAGAATTAATAGTGATCGAGCGTTATACTCTCCCTGCAATGGGGAATTTGTGGACGGATAGATATAAATATCAAACATGGCTAGAGGTAGAGATAGCCGTCTGTGAAGCGCAGGCAGAATTAGGCTATATTCCGGGGGATGCAGTAGAAGAAATTAAGGCAAAAGCTAATTTTGATCCCGATCGCATTTTAGAAATAGAAGCAGAAGTGCGCCACGATGTCATCGCCTTTTTAACAAATGTTAACGAATATGTGGGCGAGCCGGGGCGTTATATTCATTTGGGTTTAACCAGTTCTGATGTATTAGATACCGCTCTGTCCTTACAATTAGTCGCCAGTTTAAACCTGATTCTAGAACAATTAGAAGATTTTATTCAAGCCCTGCGCTATCGCGCCCAAGAACACCGTTATACAGTCATGGTGGGACGTTCCCACGGCATTCACGCCGAACCGATCACCTTTGGCTTTAAACTAGCGGGATGGTTAGCGGAAGTGCTGCGAGGACGCGATCGTTTAATTCGCTTGCGCCAAGACATCGCCATCGGTAAAATATCCGGTGCAGTGGGAACCTATGCCAATATTGACCCGAAAATTGAGGCGTTAACCTGTCAGAAGTTAGGATTAGAACCGGATACCGCTTCCACTCAAGTGATCTCCCGCGATCGACACGCCGATTATGTGCAACAATTAGCCTTATTAGCGGCTTCGATCGAACGTTTTGCCGTGGAGATTCGCAACCTGCAAAGAACCGATGTCCTAGAAGTGGAAGAATACTTTGCCAAAGGACAAAAAGGCTCCTCCGCTATGCCCCATAAACGTAATCCCATCCGCTCAGAACGCTTAACGGGAATGGCGAGAATTATCCGTAGTCATACCGTTTCCGCCTTAGAAAATATCGCCCTCTGGCACGAAAGAGATATTTCCCATAGTTCCGTAGAACGGGTGATGCTGCCAGATGTTTGCATTTTGACCCACTTTATGCTCAAGGAAATCACCGATTTAGTCAAAAATCTGCTGGTGTATCCCGAAAACATGAAGCGAAATATGAATGTTTACGGTGGTGTGATTTTCAGTCAAAGAGTTCTTTTAACTTTAGTGAGTAAGGGAATTAGCCGGGAATCTGCCTATAAAATCGTCCAAGAAAACGCCCATCGCGCTTGGAACACCGATAACGGCAATTTTAAAGCTTTTATCAGCCAAGATGAGCGAGTTACTGGCATTTTATCCCCCGACGAGATCGAAAGTTGCTTTGATCCTCAGCAGCACCTAAATCATCTTAATAGCATTTACCAAAGGTTAGATATTTAAGAGGCGAATTAGGGAATAGGGAAGCGGGGGTGATCGAGCAATCCCCAGATTTTGTCGGGTGCGTTCCCTGCTGCGACGAGGGGGAACGCACCTTACCGATTATGATATAATTGCGGCATATACTTCTCGCTTGCGACAACCGCGATGAATGTTTTCTGGCGCTATTTCCCCTTGGCATTTGTTGTTATGCTTTCTAATGGTTTCACCCCACAACAAGGGCGAACGGAATCACCCAAAGTTACCTGTCAAATAGAAAGCTATCCCTCCACAAAGCAAAAAGTTCCCACGACAATGATCCAGAACGGAACGGCGAATTTAGTACCATTTATTTATTGGGTGGAGGAAGTTGCGGGGGAAAAGCCTCTAGAGCGGTGCAAGGAAGTTTCTGAGATTATTCAAGCAAGATATGACGATAAAACCTGGAGTCGTTCTTTTTTACGGACGGGAAAATCTAGTGATAATTATCCGATCATTTGTTTTGTCAAGGAACCCAAAGATAAAGCTTGCGATACCGAAAGAGAACTTATCGTTAAATTAAAGCGAGGGGAAAACGCGGAAAGAGTTTTAGATAAGATGTTAGCCCTTCGCTATCGGACGGATTTAAAATTAACGGGAGAGTTTCGTTTTTATTATGGGGAGACTCACCGAGAAGTTTATATTCATGTCAAGAAGTTTATCGAAGAAGTGGAGCGATCGAGGACTGAAAGACAATGATAAAAAGATGGTTCGCTTGGTTGGGTATTGTCTCGATATTGATACCTTTTCCTGTGGCGATCGCCCAGTTGGATCAATCACAATTAAAGGAGATCACCGTCAGAATTGATGTAGAAGGAAGCTATAAAGAGGATGGGGGTTCTGGGGTAATGGTTCGCCAGCAAGGACAATTCTACACGATTCTAACAGCATATCATGTGGTGCAAGAAAAGAGAAACTATAAAGTTTTAATTTTTAATCCTTCTAATCAGCAAATAATCGGTAGCCACATCATTAATGAGAAAAATATTAAGCAAATTGACGATTACGATCTAGCGGAGATTACCATACAAAGTTCTGCTAAATATCGAACGGCGAATATAGGAGATAGCCAGCAATTACAACCCACCGATGATTTAACCGTTTCTGGCTATCCGCTTCCTTCCTCTAAGATTACAAAAAGACTATCTACTCCTACCCTTAACCTGGGTAAATTTAATGATAAATTACCTCCTGATGCGCTACTAAAAGGGAAAAAGGGGGCAACGCTGAAGATGGATGTAACAACGGAAGTCGGAATGAGTGGCGGCGCGGTTGTTAATAAAAATGGTGAATTAGTCGGAATATTAGTCGAAGCAGATAAAGACGCTTCTGGGAATAAATCATCATCTTTAGCGATTCCAATTAATTTATATCCTCAGTGGCAAGCGATTCGGAATTCTCAAAGATTATCTTCCCCTCTTCCCTCTCCCAATCAAACTTTGGAGCAATTACTAGCAGCTAAAAAATGGGGACAAGCGAATGATAAAACTTGGGAGATTTTACTAAGTAAAGGCGATTCAGATAAGTCAGGTGATTTAGATAGTTTTGAGGTGAAGAATTTAGAATGTGAAACATTGAGGTATCTAAATAGAAAGTGGAGTGAAGCCTCCAAAAAAAGGTACGGTTTTGAGGTGCAAAGTAGAATTTATAGCGAATATCATCAACAAGATATCGTGTCGAACATTGATCAATATACAAGATTCGCTAAGAGATTAGGATGGTTTGACAATATTCAAAACATATCAACCCTTTCCGTCGAGAGCCTATACAATCGAAAAAATCCTCATGATGGTTTTTATCCGATTTGGTTTGTTTATGGCAGGGAATTAGGAAAAAGTCCTTTCGGTTTACCCGCACCTCTTGATGATATCTTATATAAAGATCCGAATATAACTTGGGGCAGTAGGGGAACTATTTTAAATAGTAAAATACAGGAATGCGTGAATTATTATTGAAATATTTTACCTCAATAATTGAACAATTTTGACCCTTAAACATAAGCTGAATCCTCACGATTACGAGTGTTTAACTGGGCAATTTAATATTCTTGAATCTTAGAAATTCCTTAGAATAAAAATGAAGTTCAAGCGTATCAAACTCGTTGACTTGATTGGAAACATTATTAAATGTTAGAATTACTTTAACGGGTGTTCCTTGAGGAAATCTTGAGCTCAACCCACTTCTATCACCTTCAGATTTTTGATTTCCAATTTGTATTTGTCCGCAGGGATAAACATTACCATATATATCAAATAATCGGGTAATATTGTCATCTCCGCAATAAACATAAGCTGTTAAATCTTCTGTGCTTCTAACTACCACCGAACATTTGACACTTTTAGCTACACGGGTACAACTTTGTAAAACTCCCGCAAACCATTTATTCTCATTAACATTGCCTCGTTGTGCCAGTAGTTGTGTGTCCCTACGGCTATTGATTCCGTCGTTGACTTGGCTTTCTCTTACCCCTGTCATTCTCTGAGATGCCGACACGCTAACCCCCGAAACCAATAAAGCCAAAGCGAGTAAACCAAAAGCCGATGTTCTGTAAACCATATCAGGTGACTCCTCACACAATAAAGAAAACCGAATCATGCTATTATAGCCGAGATCGTAGCACAGATCATTATATTTGAAGCATTGCCCAGTAAATCCTATTATTTTGATGAGAATTTAATCAATTTATAGAAAAGAAATAGATTGATAGGGAATGATTTCTTCTAGCCTATTGCCTAGATTTTCTCTGGCTACATCCAATTCATAAGCCTTTTGTAAATTCATCCACAATTCTGCACCAGTATTAAAGAAACCTCCTAATTTTAAAGCAATATCTCCCGTGAGATTCGCGTCTCCTTGTAGGATGTGATATAGAGTTTCTTGCGAAACATAAATTTTTTGGACAAGCTGAGAGATAGTAAGATCAATTTCTTCTAATTCATCCGCGAGAATTTCACCGGGGTTAATGGAGCTTTTCCAATTATTCATCATCAACCTCCTTTAATGATAATCAACAATTTTAACATGACAGGGTTTCTGTGTCTTGACAGCGAAAACTTTTAATCATAGACTATTTCGCTTCTTTAACCGAATCTAACTCTAAAGAGTTGATTATCTCTCTCGCTTCCTTTTCATACTTATCAAAGTCTTGGGTACTGGCTTCATAACGAATCGTATATTGTTTTTTACTGTATAAAAAACCAATATCTCTTCGTTTAATATTGTCTGCATCATAAACTAATTCGTAGTTAGCTGAATTACCCTTGAATTGAAATTTTTCATTACCTCTAAAATAAGTATTTTTCTTGTTATCTATAAATAATTTTGCTTGTTCTTTTTCTTTCTGGTAAAATTTTTGCAAGGTAATATCGTTGTCATAAAGCTCTTCGACAATCAAGCGTATTTTAGGAGAATTGCTTTCATTACTAACAAAAGACTTGGGAATGATGGTAGCGTCAGGAACATTAGGAATTGCAACAGATTGACATCCAAGTTGTTGCCAATTCTGCGGGATTTGAACAGTGATCCCCTCGCAAGAGAAGGAAACAGGTTTTTGGAATAACATAGTTAGCCAAAGTTGAACTTTATCGGGATTAGTGATAATGGATGGAATAACCGAACCCAATAATAAAGTCAACAACAATGCAAGGATCGATTGTTTTGTCTTTTTCTCTGATTCGGTAGAATTTACAGAGGGTTGTTCGGATTGATGACTTTTTTTCTGATTGTTTGTCCAGAAAGGTAATAGTTGACCAATGATCGATTGTTTTGATTTTGTCTCTGGTGTGGTAAGTAGTCATGCAAAATAAATTTCCTAGTGAAGACAGGCAAGAGGCAATAGGCAAGAGGCAAAAGCTTTATCGAAATGTGTAATTAATTTTGCTTAGGTACTTAGAATTTACAGAGGGCTGTTCGGATTGATGACTTTTTTTCTGATTGTTTTTCCTAGAAAGGGGTAGTTTAGGGATCATTGGTTGACGATGGTTGTTGACGGCATACAGCAGTTACTTTATTCCTCTGGTACAGCCAACTCCTTATTGGGTAAGCTTTTCGGTCTAGGGAATTTACCAGAACAAACATGAATCCGCCGTAACAATATTATAACTACCGATCAATTCCTGAGAGATTTTGTCGGGTGCGTTCCCTGCTGCAACGAGGGAGAACGCACCTTACCGATCGATTCCTGAGAGTATAGGGTCTTAGTCTGACAAAACCCATAGACAACAGCTTATCTGGCTGACGGCTGGGCGCTGACGACCGGCGGCTAAAAATTAACATTGCAAGAAAACTTAACAATTGGCCAAGAAACTCGATCGAGTAGGTAGAATAGCAAGTAAACCATTTTGTAAACTCCACCCGATTAACTAACTAGAATAGAGATAACCCAGAACGCCTGTGATAGATAAAAGACGCACTACTCGCGATCTCCCCCAAATTAACGAAAGAATCCGCTTTCCTGAAATCCGCGTTATCGATAGCGACGGCTCTCAGCTAGGCATTATTACTCCTGCCGAAGCTTTGCGCGTGGCCGAAGAAAAGGAACTTGATCTCGTCCTCGTCAGTGAAACGGCAAGTCCTCCCGTTTGCCGGATTATGGACTATGGCAAGTACAAGTTTGAACAGGAGAAAAAAGCCCGCGAAGCCAAGAAAAAACAGCATACAGCCGATATAAAAGAAGTTAAAATGCGCTATAAAATCGATGAGCATGACTACAACGTGCGAGTCAACCAGGCGCAACGTTTTTTAAAAGCGGGAGATAAGGTAAAAGCGACGATTACCTTCCGAGGTCGGGAAATTCAACACTCTAACCTAGCGGAAGAATTACTGGCTCGCATGGCCAAAGACTTACAGGATGTGGCTGAGGTACAGCAAGCACCAAAAAAAGAAGGTCGTAACATGATGATGATGTTATCGCCGAAAAAATAACTAACTAATCCGGAAAAAGGGGCTAAGTCCCCTTTTTTGTTCTTCGGAAATCCCGAAAGGAAACCAATAATCTAAAACAAATGTATTATCCGAGAATTAAGTCTCCAGATTGCAATCATAGGCACTGAAAAGGATTAACCTAGGAGCAAAAGACTATTGTGAAGCATAGCCTAAAAATTGATTACCGAGTTTACTGCCATTGAGCGTGAATGCGTGGATGGAGCAAACGCTCGACTGGTTGACCGTTTTTTAAATGTTCCTCGACAATCTGACTGACATCCTCTGGTTTAACACGACAGTACCAAGTTTCTTCGGGAATAATTCTCACCGTGGGGCTAGTGCTACACTGTCCTTGACAGCTACTGGTCATAACGATGACATCTTCTGGGAGAGCTGCCGTTTGCCAAGCTAAAAGAAGCTCCGATGCACCGTGTACCAAACAGGAAGAATGCTGACAGACCATCACAAATCGCTTTTGGGGATAAGACATATTACCTAAAAAGTTGCAAAATTGGATAGTTCCCCGGTTATATTCTTGGGAGTCGCTTTGGGGAAGCATAGTTTTATTTTGCCCCGAATCCCCGATACTGGCAACACAAAAAAAAGGGGCTGAAAATTAACCATCAATCTTTAAAATAGAATAGGGAGAAAAATTTAGTCAATCAAGAGGGTAAAAGTGGCATTCGCTAGTCATTGGATCATGTTAGGTTTATTATTGGGTTTTGCTGTTGCCCATAGCGGATTAGCCAGTTTACGAATGCGGGGAGAAGCCATCATCGGTGCGCGACTGTATCGGGTATTATTTGCCCTTGTGAGTATCCCTCTAGCAGTAATTTTAGTAGTTTATTTCTTCAATCATCGTTATGATGGTTTGCTTCTCTGGCAAGTACAGGGAGTAACCGGAGTAAAAACCCTAGTTTGGATACTTTCGGCCATTTCTTTTTTCTTTCTCTATCCTGCCACCTTTAACCTGCTGGAGATCGCCGCTATCCAAAAACCCCAGGTTCATCTCTACGAAACCGGCATCCTGCGCGTTACCCGTCATCCCCAGATGGTAGGACAGGTGATCTGGTGTATTGCCCATACCCTCTGGTTAGGGACAAGCTTTACCCTATTAACTTCCCTAGGTTTAATTGCTCATCATCTTTTTGCCGTCTGGCATGGCGATCGCCGGTTAGAAGACCGTTACGGAGAGGCATTTTTAAAGATCAAAGAACGCACCTCAGTGGTCCCCTTTTTAGCAATTATCGATGGTCGGCAAAGCCTAAAATGGCAAGAATTCCTTCGTCCTGCCTATCTAGGAGTAACAGGGTTTATTTTACTCCTCTGGTGGGCGCATCCTTGGCTAATGCAAGCAACAAGTAAAATTTATTGGTGATTTTGCTCCCAACTCCTTTCCTGTTGATCCCGATTGGTGTAGAATGGCTTCTATATCAAAATAAAGTTTTCATAAAATACGTTTAGACATGATACTATCTGTCAACGAAAAGAGCTTCCCTAAGCTAGTTTTAGAGTCTTCTCGTCCGGTTCTCGTGTATTTTTGGGCGCCTTGGTGTGGTTTATGTCGTTTAATCCAACCCACCCTCTTTTCTTGGCAAAATGAGTGTCAAGATGCGATTCAATTAGTCGGTGTCAATGCCGATAATAATTTTAAATTAGCTAATAGTTTTCGTCTGCGTAGTCTGCCTACTTTAATTCTCTTCGATCGAGGTGTTCCGGTTCACCGTCTGGAGGAAATTCACAGTCGCGAGGAATTGCAACAAACCCTGCGACTAATAGTCAAAAATCAAATCCCGCGTTCAGCTTAAGGGAAAGATATCTTTTCTGATGGGTTCTGTGGTTAAAATGTATTCTAAGATACGGTACTGCTAGTGGGTGAGTGGAACGAACCACTCCAGACACAGAGGACACAGTTGCTTCTAGTAATGCTGTGGAGGATATGCAAATAAAAGTTTTAACCGAGCCAGTTGCCTTTATTTGTGTGGCGACAGATGGAGTGGAAAAGGTATCTATCGATTATAAAAATTGGCAGCCTTTTCCGCCTTTTTTTCAGCCATTAGAGGAATATTTACAACAGACAGAAACGCCATTGCAAGAAGACCTCAAAGAATTTTTAAAGCGGGAGGATTTAAATAAGTTAACAACCGATGATAAAACCTTACTCCTAGCTTTTTGTTTAAGAAACTGAGAAACCGGGTTTCTGGATCATAGCGTTCCTAGGTAAAACAATCGTGAGCAAAAAATCTATCAAAAGTAATCTGTAGCGACTGTCTTGATTGTCAAGGGGTAACTCAAAAAACAATCGGCTCTTCGGGAATTGTTATGCAAATAATTAACTTAAAATAAAATTCGATGAGAGTACCTACGCCTAAAAGTAGCTGAAATCTATACAGGGAGACACTTACGGCACAAATAGGTTAATACCAAAAGATAGACAATCGAGTTAAAATTTGATATAATAGCCAGAAACCAGAGTATTTTACTTATGATACTTGACAAATTTTTGAACCTACAAGGAACCTGTATTCAAGGCTATCGACACCTAGAAAATATCGGT
>NZ_JAQMSY010000078.1:0-25479 GCF_028329095.1 Microcystis sp. CS-574 | reverse complement strand
CTCCTCTACCTGAGTCCAAAAACGATTTAAATCGCGACTAGCGGCAACTAAAAGGCTATTTTCGCCGATAAAAGATAATGCTCCCACGGGACTAGATAAAATTGGTGCTTGGTCATCCTGTCCTAAGACTCCAATTAAGGCGGTTTGAGCGACTATTCCCCCGGATTTGAGGGAAAAAGCCGTGGCTAATCGTTGTTTTGCTTCGGGACTCTCCGGGACGGGTTGATTAGCGATCCAAGCCGATAACGGGGGTAAATTGCCGTAAACTATAGCTATACGCGGTTCGGTGATATTTTTGAGGGCTTCTCGGTAATCAGGGCTATTTTTTAGGTTTAAATCCGGTACTTGCACGTTATTAAGTGCCTCGCGCAAAACCTTGATATTATTGGCAAAAAGCACCGTATCACCCACCACGGCACTAGCGAGAAAACGATTATTATCTCCTGCGGTCAAGGGACGTTGATAAATGAGGTTAACTCCCTTGTAGAGTTCAAAAACAAGGTCAAATTTGCCCGAAACCGCCTGTTTTGAGTAGGAAGCTTGCAGAAATTCCTTAGCGCGTTCACCATCTTTACTTTGAATTGCCAAAAGATAACCCGGTTGGATACCATTATCGGTATCGCGATCGAAATCTAGGGAAGTAACAGCGAGGGTAATTTCTTCCCCTAACCAGGGTTTGATTTCCTTTTGATAATTTAATCCCGTTTTACCGAGCAGACTTTTTTCTAAATCCTTAATTTCTTGGTGGGAACGTCGTCGATTAGCCGGTGTAGCGATTAATTGACCAAAAGACTCTAAACGTTCGGGATTGACCAGCAACGATACCATAACCGGGGCCTGTTTCGGCACAAAAATCGCCGCCGCTGGTTCCCGCATTACCCCACCTTTGAGCAAAGACAGAGGACTATCGGCGAGAATCCAAGCAAAACTGGCTGTAGCGACTCCTAGGAGAATGATTACCGTCGCACCTAAAATATAGAAAAACGATCGCAATTTCACAACCTTGCCCCGAGATGAACCATTAGCTATTTTAAGCCAGCAATTGACCCAAGAATTTCGATCGCTACAATTCTTACCAGACTGACAACCGATAACTGGCCACCGATAACTAATTTTTACCAGCCTTTTTCCGCTTGAGCGAGGACATAGTTAGCTACAGCTTCGATATCTTCAGCGCTGAGACGACCACCGAAAGCGGGCATCGCCCCCATACCTTTGGTAACTTGGGTAACGATAGCTTCAACGGAATCTTTGCCGTATTTAACTAAATCTTCTTTTTTCAGGGTTTTAGCGGCATTAACCACGTTTTTACCGCCCATGTGGCAGGAAGCGCAGTTAGCACTGAAAATCGAAGCCCCATCAGCTAAAGCGGGACGAGCCATACCGAATGTAACCACAGCCAAGAGCAAGCACAGGGAAATTAATAGTCTTTTCACGATTGGTTCTCCTCTATTTCTTAAGAAATTCCCCAACCATCGTCAGAAAAAACCGGTTTTCTTGTCAAAAGACAAGCTGTCAAACTTCGTGTAGAATGAATCAATGGGACAGTTAAAAGCAAACTTTTACTTTTTTGTCAAAAGACAGGCTGTCAAACTTGTCATCTTCCCTCGTGTAAAGGATTAACAAGCATGAAAAAATTAGGTTTATTGGTCGCTACCGTGGTGCTAGTCGTCTCTAGCTTCTTCTTCAACACTGCCTCCGCTGCTGCGGAAACCTTCACGGTTAAGATGGGCGGTGATGCAGGTACACTACAATTTGATCCCCCCGCCCTCACTATTAAAGCAGGAGATACGGTGAAATGGGTCAATAACAAACTTTCTCCCCATAACATAGTTTTCGATAGCACCAAGGTTCCCGAAGCCCAGGCTGCTAAATTATCCCATAAAGGTCTGGCTTTTTCCGCCGGTGAGTCCTTTGAAAGCACTTTCAGCGAACCGGGTACTTACACCTACTACTGCGAACCCCATCGCGGCGCCGGTATGGTCGGAACGATTACCGTTGAGTAATTGTCCGATTTTAACCAAAAATAACTCGCGGTTAACTGCCGCGGGTTGTTTTTTTGGGAATTATGAAGACTTTTCAGTTATCAGTAAACAGTAATCAGTAATCAGTGAGGTTCTTCAGTTTGTCTTATGCAACGGACAGGGTTATAAGGAATGAAACTCTTATAGAGAAAGACATTTGGCGATTTTTGTCAATTGTTTTTGAACTAGAACGAACTCATCAATTAAGTTTTTTGCCAGATAAGGATTTAGTCGATTTATGCCCCCCGATCGAACCATACCAAGTTCAGTAATCAGTAAACAGTAATCAGTGAACTGAAAACTCGCATCTGATAACTGATAACTGATAACTGAAAGGGCTGTCTCCTGAAATATAAAGTCTCGGTTACAAAACTGACTTCTGAGCAATTCTCACCCCACCATAGAAACAGAAGCCCCTAGAAAAATCAGCCATGAAAGAACACGATGTCGTTATAGTGGGCGGTGGGTTAGCAGGATGCCGCGCCGCCTTAGAAATCAAACGCCTCAACCCGACCATCGATGTTGCTGTCGTTGCCAAAACCCACCCAATTCGTTCCCACTCCGTCGCCGCCCAGGGAGGTATCGCCGCCGCCCTGCAAAACGTTGACCCCAAAGATAATCCCAAGGCCCACGCCTACGATACTGTCAAAGGTTCCGATTTTCTGGCTGACCAGGATGCGGTGGATATCCTCACCCAAGAAGCCCCCGAAGTTATCATCGAATTGGAACATCTAGGCGTGTTATTCTCCCGTCTCGAAGATGGACGCATTGCCCAAAGAGCCTTTGGCGGTCACAGCCATAACCGGGCCTGTTACGCCGCCGATAAAACCGGTCACGCCATGCTGCACGAATTAGTCAGCAATTTAGGCCGTAATCAGGTAAAAATCTACGATGAATGGTACGTTTTGCGCCTTATCCTCGAAGAAGGTACGGCCAAAGGCGTGGTTATGTACCAAATCGCCACCGGACAGTTAGAAATCCTCCGGGCAAAAGCAATTATGTTCGGGACCGGGGGCTATGGTCGCGTTTATAACACCACCTCCAACGATTTCGCCTGTACGGGGGACGGTTTAGCTTTATCGGCAAAAGCGGGTATTCCCCTAGAAGACATGGAATTTGTCCAATTTCACCCCACTGGACTCTATCCCGTCGGTGTTTTAATCTCGGAAGCGGTCCGGGGTGAAGGCGCTTATTTAATCAATAGCGAAGGTCGTCGTTTTATGGAAGATTACGCCCCCTCGCGCATGGAATTAGCCCCCCGGGACATCACTTCCCGGGCCATTACCCTAGAAATTCGCGCCGGCCGGGGGGTAAATCTGGACGGTAGCGCCGGGGGTCCCTTTGTCTATCTGGATTTACGCCATTTAGGCCGGGAAAAAATTATGAGTCGCATTCCCTTCTGTTGGGAGGAGGCCCACCGTCTCGTCGGTGTCGATGCGGTAGAGGAACCGATGCCCGTCCGTCCTACAGTTCACTATTGTATGGGCGGCATTCCCGTTAATACCGATGGTCGCGTTCGCTTAAGTGCCGATACCCTCAGCGAAGGCTTTTTCTCCGCCGGGGAATGTTCCTGTGTCTCTGTTCACGGGGCCAATCGTTTGGGCAGTAATTCCCTGTTAGAATGTGTGGTCTATGGGAGAAGAACCGGCAAATCGATCGCTAAATACGTCGAAAAACGCGCTTTTCCCGTCTTTAATCCCGATATTTACCTTCAGGATGCTAAAGAGGAAATCACCGCTTTATTGACCAAAAAAGGCACGATTCGCATCGGTCAACTACGTCAGCAATTCCAAGACTGTATGACCCAACATTGCGGCGTTTTTCGCACCGAAGCGACCATGCGCGAGGGAATTAAACAAATCGGCGAATTAAAGCGCCAATACGAGCAGATTTACCTGGATGATAGGGGGGATTGCTGGAATACGGAACTAATCGAGGCCTGGGAATTACAAAGTCTCATGGTGGTGGGGGAAATTATCCTCACCTCTGCCCTCAATCGTCAAGAAAGCCGAGGGGCCCACTCCCGCGAGGATTTTCCCCAACGGGATGACCAAAATTTCCTTCAGCATACCCTCGCCTATTATTCCCCCTCCGGCATCGATATCGACTATATGCCCGTGGTGATTCAGGATTTCACCCCCGTGGAACGTAAGTATTAACCTCTGGTCGGACGGTAAATGTAAAGGAATATTACAAACTCCTTGGCATTTACCGAGATTTAGTTCTATACTAAATAAAGCAACGCGGGATAGAGCAGTCTGGTAGCTCGTCGGGCTCATAACCCGAAGGTCAGTGGTTCAAATCCGCTTCCCGCCATTACTAATAAAGCCAGTTTTAAATAGAGCGGAACGTGATAGGCTTCAAACATTGCCAGAAATTTATCACATACAGCCATTAAACGGAAATCTAGACCAGAAGCGATCGGTTTATTAATATCGGGGCTAAATTCCCGATAAACTGGCACATTCGGCCGAGTTGCTAGAATGGGATCGGCTTTGCTCAAATGGACAAGAACACGCCATGTCAGAAGCTATTACGATCGCCAATATTTACAAACTGTTTGAAAGAACCGAGGCTCAATTTGCCGAGTTCCAAAAAGAAGCCGAGCGCCGCAATGTTGAAGCGGACCGCCGCAATGCTGAAGCCGAGCGCCGCAATGTTGAAGCCGAGCGCCGTAGTGCTGAAGCCGAGCGCCGTAGTGCTGAAGCTGAACAACGAAATGCTGAGGCTGATCGCCGCAGTGCTGAAGCCGATCGCACGATGGAAGAATTGAAAAAGCAGGTACAGGCCACCACCGAAGCCGTCAATAACTTAACTACCCCTTTGTGTCTTTTTACAGAAGAAATGTTAGAGCCGGCGGTTGTGCAGTTATTTCAAGAAAGGGGGATTGATGTCACCCAAACCATGAGTCGCTTAAAAAGTAAACGTCCCGGGGCAGCGATGGAAATTGATATTCTGGCGGTGAATGGCAGTGAGTTAGTGGCGGTGGAGTGTAAATCTCGACTCTCGAAGGATGATGTAGATGACTTTCTCGATCGATTACAGCGATTTAAGTTAGCCTTTCCCCAATTTCGAGACTTTCAGGTTTATGGTGCAGTAGCGGGGATTGAAATCGATCAGGGCATAGATAGTTATGCTTATCGGCGCGGTTTATTTGTGATTAAGCAATCAGGAGAAACGGTTAAAATCATCAACGATGTTCAGTTTCGGCCCCTAGGTTTTGCCTGATTAGGTGTTTTTCATCATCAACATCTTGAAGGCTCTCCCCCTACTTATGGTGATCAGCAAACCTGATCGATCGGAGGGCGCAAGGCTTGCGCCCCTACATTATCAAATTTTGTCCACAATGTAGGGGCGAACTGCGTTCGCCCAAAAGGTACATTATCAAAGCGCAAGTCCCTTAGGTGTTTTTCATCATCCCAAAAAATAGACTAAAATAAGCTATCCCAAACCTCTACCGATCTAATCCCATGCCTAAGAAGAGTTATGGCGAAACTGTTGAAAAAAGGGTCAAACGCTTGTTTGAAGTCTTATTAGATCATGTGGCTCACTGTCAATGTGAGGATAATGATTGGGGAGTCAAGCTGGCTCTAGGGGAAGAGGGGAAACTTTTGCGGGTTGAGACGAATTTAGCGGCTTTAGTACGCTTGGCAGAGCAGAAAGGGGAAAAATTGACCAAAGATCAAGTTAGGGACGCGATTAGCCACTATTTGGCCGATTATCTAGGCATTCTTCGGGATGAGCGTTTCAAACAGCAGGGGTCGGAGGAATGGCGGTTCTCCCTAACTCTGTGGGCGAAATGCGGCGATAAGACAACAAATTTGACTAAATTTTCGGAGGAGTGGCATAAAAGGCGCTCTGAACCCTCTAAAAAAGCGGTAACTAAACCCGAAGCAACGGCTCAATCCTCCCCCCAACCCCTGACCACCTCTGGGTTAGTGGATACGCAACTCCCACCCGTGCGTAGATGGCAAGGACGACGGGAAGAATTGCAAGAACTCCAAACAGCGTTAGGGAATGACCATCTAAGGTTAATCGAGATTACCGCCGCCGGGGGTTATGGTAAAACTGCCCTGGCGAGAAAGTTTACAGATCAATTAACTGCTGATTGGCCGGTATTATGGGTTAATTTTAACCAGCCTTACCCTTTGGCACAGTTCGGACGGTGGTTATTAGAGGAGTTAAAACAAAATTATGATGAAAAATGGAATGATGGGCAATTAATAGACGCAATCAGCAAAGGGTTAACCGCTAAACCCTGTTTATTAGTGTTGAATAATTTGGAAACGGTACTAACTGCCCCAGTAAATTTGGTTTATCAGCAATTCTTGCAAAAATGGTTAAACACAGAAAGCAGCAGTAAGCTATTAGTCACCAGTCGAGAACAGCTAAAATTCCCCGTCAATTTGCAAGATTATTATTATTCTTGGCCTTTAAAAGGGTTAAAAGAAGCGGATGCGATGCGTTATGTCACCGAAGATCACGGCTTAACGGGAAGCGATGAAGAATTAGCCCAATTTGTCGATAAAATGGGAGGTCATCCCCTCTTAATGGAACTGGTTTGTAGTTTGATGAAAGATAAGTTTGGGAAAGGGGTTTCTGTCACCGAGTCGCAAAATTTGGGCTTAAATATGTTTGATGTGGAAGGGTATCACCGCGACACGGAAACCTGTGTCAGAGAAGTGATTACCGCCAGTTTAGCGCGATTATCGAAAGAGTTTAGGGAGAGTTTAACGCGGTTGTCGGTATTGCGCGAGAGTTTTGATGACAGGTTAGCCCAGGGGTTAATTCCAGCAATAACTGAGGAAGATTTACGCTATTTAGTTCGTTTATCTTTATTACAAGAATTTCCACCCGAATACAATGTAAAACGGCGACAGTTTCAGTTTTTGCCTTTAATTTCCATGGTGGTGCAAGATCAAGCAAATCCTGAAATATTGCGATCTGCCCATCAATTAGCCTTAAATTATTATTTAGCTCATTTACCTGTCCCTCCCTGGGAATCCTTGAAAGATTTGAAGGAATATTTAGAGGCGTTTCACCATGCAGGAGCATTGGGAGAATGGCAGTTAGCATACAATATTTTGAATGAGGAAAGAGGCGGAGAAGGGAAAAATAAATCGGTTGATATTTTTTTAGATTTACAAGGATTTTATCGTAAGCGAGCAGATTTGTATGAGGAAATTATTGCAGGGAGTCAACGAGAACAAGATTGTTATTGTAACTCGTTAAACCGTCTAGGCAATTGTTATTACTATTTAGGAGACTGTAAAAAAGCTATCTGCTACTACCAGCAACAGCACGACATCGCCCAAGCTATCGATGATCAGCAGGCAGTGGCAAGTTCTTTAGGCAATTTGGGATCTTGTTATTACTACCTAGGAGACTACCAAAAGGCGATCAAACACCACCAGCAACATCACGATATTGCACAAGCAATCGGCGATCTGCAAGGAGTAGCAAAATCTTTAGGCAATCGGGGACTGTGTTATTACTCCCAAGGAGACTATAAAAAGGCAATCACCTACCACCAGAAATATCACGACATAGCCAAAGACATTGGCGATCAGCGAGGGATGGCGATTTCTTTAGGCAATTGGGGCAATTGTTATTACTCCCTCGGAGAGTATGACAAGGCGATTGCTTTTCACCAGAAATCTCTAAAAATAAAGGAAGGCATTGGCGATCAGCGAGGGATGGCAAAGTCTTTAGGCAGTTTGGGCATTTTTTATTACTCCCAAAGAGATTATAAACAAGCGATTAACTACCATCAGAAATCTCTAAAAATAAAGGAAAGCATTGGCGATCAGCGAGGGATGGCAAAGTCTTTAGGCAGTTTGGGCATTTGTTATGCTTCCCTAGGAGATTATGAAAAGGCAATCGCTCACCATCAGCAAGATTTCGACATTGGGCAAACTATCAGCGATCGGTCAGGAATTGCACATTCTTTACACAATATAGGAGAGGCATTGCTCAAACTAGAAAACTACAGCGAAGCAGAAAGAAAAATTCAAGCATCCTTAGTAATTTCTCAAGATATTGGTTATAAATATTTAATCGCCTATAGTTTAAGAGTCCTTGCGAAAATTGCCCACCAAACTAATCGCCCTGAACTTGCCCTCAGCTATTGCCAAGAAGCGCTTGAATTATCCCAAGAACTGGGGATTCCCTTGGTTAAAGATTGTGAGGAACTGTTAGGAGAAATTCAGGGAAACTTAGGAGATTCAGACAATAACTTAAAGTAAACCTGAGAAAATTTCAGTTTTTATCTATAAAAAACAATGCCTGCCAAAGATATTTTCCATGACTGTGTAAAACACGCCCTAATCAAAGACGGCTGGACAATTACCCATGACCCCCTACGGATTCGTTTAGCAAGAGGTAAAAACCTGTTTGTTGATTTGGGAGCAGAAAGACTATTAGCCGCAGAAAAGGGAACAGAAAAAATAGCCGTTGAAATTAAGAGCTTTACTCGTCCCTCTGATATGAAAGACCTTGAAGAGGCAGTTGGTCAATTTGTCGTTTATACCCATCTTTTAAGGCGTTATTATCCCGAATATAAACTATTTTTGGCTGTTAGCGAAAACACCTGCAAAACAGTATTTGAAGAAGAAGCAGGTCAAACCTTAATTGAAGATGGTATTATTGAGTTATTTAGTTTTGATCCCAACCAGGAGGTAATTGTACGATGGCTTCCTTAATTGCCCAATATCGGCAAATTATTGAAAAAACATTCCAAGATTATGCCGACTTCCTCGACACCGATCACCAAATCCAAATCGAATTAGTCCTAGATCAAACCCGCGATCGCTATTTATTGGTTGAAACAGGTTGGCAAAATGGTTATCGAATCTACGGAACCCTATTACATATTGATATTATTGATCAAAAAATTTGGATTCAACACGACGGAACTGAGGATGGTATTGCCGATGAATTAGTAGCTGCGGGAATCCCTCAAAACCAGATTATTTTAGCCTTTAAATCCCCTGAAATTAGACCCTATACAGGCTTCGCTGTCGCTTAACGTTCAAATATGATGGACAATTCTCAAAACCGCAATCACCCACCAAATGAATCACTATTAGAAGAAGATTAGAAACTCTTGATAACCCAAGTCAGCCATGAAAATCACCTACTTTCAAGATACGGATACTCTATATTTAGAGTTCAATAACAATCCTATTGTCGAGACTCAAGAAATCAATGAAAATACCTTAGTCGATCTTGATAAAAATGGGAACATTTGTGCAATTACCTTGGAACACGCCAGAAGCTTAACGGATCTGAATGCTTTTTCCCTAGAAACTATTGTCGCGCCTGAATTAGCTTCAAGTTTATAAGAGTTGTCATAATAAAATTATTCTATAAACTCTATGGATTCCCCATGCAAAACCCAATTAACCTCACTATTGAGCGCTTTCAAGAAAACGGCCAAGATTACTATGTCGCCACCAGTCCCGATATACAAGGACTTGTCACTGAAGCTGATACAATAGATGCCGTCATTGATATTGCCAAAGACTTAATTCCCATCCTATTAGAATTGGAAACAAAGGAGTGTGAATAATGCAAACCGTCCACAAAATGAGGAACAATTAATTATGAACATCAAAGATTATCCCTTTGCTCAAGACTTGATTACGGATAATCAAGGTCAGATACAGCAAGTTATCATTAATTTTGAAGACTATCAACAAATAATAGAAACCTATGAAGATACTGGACTCTATCGCGCCATGATAGACGTTAAAGATGAAACTCCCTTAACTTTGGAGGAAGCATTAATTGAATTAGAAAAAGAATGAAAATCAACTATCTTCCTACTTTTATCAAGGATCTTAAAGATTTAAAAAGTACCTCCCCTTACTCAGTCATAAAAAACCTTGTCTTTACTGATATTTTAGCAGTTAAGCAGCTAAGCGAAATTAACAACCTTAAAAAATTAAAAGGAGAATATAATGCCTATCGTATCCGAATTGGTGACTATAGAATTGGTTTTTTTGTTGAAGAAGATACAATTACATTTGCTCGTGTTCTTCATCGTCGAGAATCGCCAATTAAACCACTTGCGGGAACTTTCCTGCGCCTCCAGATGAATCAGAAAGAAAGATTCTTTTCCTCGAAACTTAACTTGTGCGACTAAATCGCTTTCATACCTTTCTCCTTCCGTGACATCGGTAAATACTTCTTTGTCTAAAAAAGTAATCGATTCCCTATCTAAATAATCCATCAATTGAGGGAAAAACAACTCGATAAATTCGACAAAAAAGGTGGAGATTAACTACTTAAATAAGCGATCATGGTCAATATTATTAGTCATGTAATATCATCTTAACTAATCTGAGCGATGAATGACTACTCTTATGTATTGTATTCTGAAAAGTCGGTTTTGGCAACGGATTGTTATGATCTCACCCCCTTAACCTACGAGGAGAGGGGGATGCTTTCCGCAAAAAACCCCACAGAAAACGGGTTTCTTGAAGAAACCCGTTTTCTCGATAAGAAATTAATGGCATTTTCCCTGGATTTAACCTTAAAGTGATTAACAAGCGCAGACATTCCGCTAACCGATCACAAAAAAAACTGGAGCGAGCGCTTTTCGCCACCCCAGTGCTGTCACGGAATTCAATTCTGTATCTAAATTAACACATTATTGGTAGCAAGCATGATTAAGGAAATTGGAAATTTTTCCGAAAGGCGTTTCCAAAGGCTGTAACCTTTACTGACATGGGATTTCCGTCCTGATAAGGCCAAAGTTTTTGAAGTCTATCCTCGAAAATTAAACTTCGGCACTGAGATGTTCCCCCAGATGAACGGTTTTCACCCATTTTAAACGTTTAGGACGCAAAGCCATCCGGAGGCTGACACTGGGAATAATAATAAACCAGTGCATCATATAAATCATGCCGCGAAGGGTTTGAGCAAGGATGTCTAAACCGAGAGCGAAAGTGAATTTTCTACCCGTATTGACTCGGATTAATCCTGTCACCATCCCCCAGAGAGAAAGGGAAAGAGCCAAACCAGTTAAAGGAGTTAAAATCGGAGCTTGATGCTGGGTAATAGTGATTAAAAGATCGGGAATAGCGGCCGCAGGTAAGATATATTGAACGAGCAAAAAAGCAATTAAATCAAACTTTTTCGGCCAAGGCATGGGAGACTTTAAAATTGCTTTCCAATAGTCGAGATAACGCTGAAAACCACCTTCGGCCCAACGATTGCGCTGATGCCATAAAGCGATCGCAGTTGTCACCCCTTCTTCTGCTACTGCGGGAAAATTTAAGACATTAATTTTCCAATTATCGATATGGAGACGAATAGTTAAATCAAGATCGTCGGTGATCGTTTGTTCATTCCAACCCCCGCAACGATTTAAGGCACTACGACGGACAAATTGACCATTTCCGCGCAATTCTCCGATCCCTCCCACTGCGATCCGTTGCTGTTGGAAACAGCTATCAAAGATCATTTCTACCGCTTGTCCTTTTGTCCAGAAGTTTTCGGCGGCATTGGCGATCGCTTTTCGCACCTGTACCGCACCCACTTCTCGATCGTCGAACATTGGGACCACATGACGCAGTAAATCCGAGGATAATCCCGCATCCGCATCGAATACGCCGATAATTTCCCCGTTAGTCAGGGATAAAACCTGATTCAAGGCGCCGGATTTGCCACCTCCAGCATTAGCAGGACGATGGAGAATTTTTAATTGGGGATATTCTAAAGCAAGGCGATCGAGAATCGCACCGGTGTTATCGGTGCTATAGTCATCGACGATCCAGACTTCTAACTTATCTTGGGGATAGTCTAGATGACAGAGATAATTAACCAGTTTCGTGATTACGGTTTCTTCATTTTTGGCCGCTACTAAGAGGGACACCCTGGGGACAGAGGTTAAATCCTTATCCAGTAAGGGAATTGGCGGCGTTTCTGGTTTCGTGAACAGCAGCCGCAAAGCTTGTCCCGATAGTACCATAGTTAGGGCGATAATTGCCCAATAACCCCAACTCAGCCAATGAAGTCCGATAATTATTGTCCAGATCGCCATGAGGCTAAAAGCCGCTTTCTGTCTGCGTCCCGATCGGCCTTGAAAAATTTCGCTCCTAAATTCGTCCTCCTCATCTTCGGGATCGGACCAGTCAGATAGGAGGGAACCAATCGGGTCTAATTCTTCGTTATCATCCTCTCGCGACCAATAATTTTCTGCCATAATCGACTCAGGTTAAGTAACTGTTCAAATAGAAGCTTATTTCTTGCTTTATCTTACCGAAAATTGTTAAAATTTTTAACGGAATCTTAAGTTTTTTTCGGGAAAGAAACCCCAGTTTTTCAGGCTATTGGTTCCTTTTACCCGATAAATGCGCTTTTTTGGGCTAAGATTACTTTGTTTACATTCGTTGAGAAAACTTAACATTTATCCCCTATGTCAAACCTGCTCCTCTGTGTCGGACTGATTTGTGGCTCAATTATTTGGGTGGAGATCGTGCGTGATTGCTATCATGCTCTGGCCCACCATTGGCAGCCCCTTTATCGTCTGCACGTCTGGCATCATCGGGTTTTTCGTCCCGATCTGTCGGTAATGAGCGAGGAAATTTATCGTCGGGCCCACTGGTACAATGATGTACCAGAGGCCTTGGTTATTTTGGCTGCCAGTGTTTTACCGGTACTACTGGCCTACTCTTGGGGTTTCGATCGCCCTTGGTTGGGTTGGGTTGGCTCCCTTTATACTTTGGCTTTTCTCAGCACGGCGATCGGTCGAGGTTTAGGGATCGCCAATCTGGAGGAATTAACCGATTTAACCCATCGTCCGGGGCAATTTGAGAGTTTCCCCGCTCAATGGCGCGTTAATCGTACTTACCACTGGCGACACCATTTTGATAACCAAAAGGCTTATTATTGTGGAACTTTCACCTTTATGGATAAATTGATGGGGACGGCACTTTCTCTCAAGGGTAAAACGATCGCCATTACCGGAGCGAATGGAACTTTAGGGCGATCGCTGTTAAAGTACCTACAACTGAAGGGAGCCAAGGTAATCGCGCTCACTTCTGGGGAGAATGCGATCGCTATTGAAATTAACGGCGAATCAGTACCTGTAAAAACCGTACAATGGCAAATCGGTGAAGAAACGCAACTTGAGGACCTATTTAAGTCTGTAGATATACTGATTTTAAATCACGGCGTTAATGTCCACGGCCAAAGAACCCCAGAAGCGATCGAATTAGCCTACCAAGTGAACACTTTTTCCGTCTGGCGTTTAATGGAATTATTCTTCAAAACTGTCCGCACTAACGAGCAAATTGCCCGCAAGGAAGTCTGGGTGAATACCTCGGAAGCGGAGGTTAATCCTGCCTTTAGTCCCCTCTACGAACTCAGTAAACGAGCGATCGGTGATATGATTACCCTGCGTCGTTTAGATGCCCCCTGTGTGGTAAGAAAGCTAATTCTTGGCCCTTTTAAGAGTAATTTAAATCCTGTGGGTATTATGTCCGCCGATTGGGTGGCTAAACAGATTATCAAGGCGGTACAAAGGGATAGCCGCAATATTATTATTACTATTAATCCCTTGACTTTTATCACCTTTCCAATTAAAGAATTCTCGGTTTCTACCTACTTAAAACTATTTACTCGTTCCCCAAAAAAACAGAAAAATCCCTAACTATTTATCCTTAATCGGGGATCAGGACTATTTTTCCTCGCACTCTTTCCGATTCACTATAATTATGAGCTGCTGCCACCTGGGAAAAAGTATAGGTGCGATCGATTCTAACAGTTAATTTACCCGATTCGATCGCTTCTTTGAGAAATTGCCAGTCAGACGCTTGTGCTTGAGCAAAAAATATCAGTTTCCCTTTTTGGGGCAACCAAGCACCGAGATAATTTAGGAAGATAATTCCTGGATTTGGGAGGGTGGTTATATAGGTGCCTTGGGGTTTTAAAAGCTGACGACAGTGCCAAAAAGAAGACTTAGCCACAGCATCGAAGATTATATCATATTTCTGCTCGGTTTTTCTCCAATCTTCTTGGGTATAATCGATAACTTTATCGGCTCCTAAAGAGGTGACATAATCGATATTTTTACTACTACAAACTCCATCTACTTGCGCGGAGAAAATTTTTCCTATCTGCACAGCAAAACTACCCACTCCTCCCGATGCACCATTAACTAAAATCCGATTTCCTGCTTGAATATTGCCAAAATCTCGCAAGACTTGCAAAGCGGTAGAAGCAGCTAAAGGAGTGGCGGCAGCTTCAATAAAACTCTGATTATGCGGTTTTTTAACTAAGAGGGAAGCGGGAATAATTGCATATTCAGCATAGGTTTTACCGGGCAATTGATTGAGAAAACCAAAAACCTCATCTCCGATCTGAAATTGTTCCACCTGACTACCTTTTTCAACGATAATTCCACTATAATCAAAACCTAATTGCAGGGGAAATTTATTACCTGTGGCTATTTTGAGCATCCCCCGACGAATCTTCCAATCAATCGGATTAATTCCCGCTGCCATAATCTTAATTAAGACTTCTTTCCCTTGGGGAATTGGCTTTTCTATGTCTGTGTATTGGAGAACATTACTATCGCCATAGCGATTAATGATAATAGCTTTCATAATTAAGAAAAAAGTTGATAAAATAGTAGAGGAGCAAAAGTAATGACCAAGAGAACCAAAATCCAAACTCGTCCCGCTAAAAGATTATAATCTTGACCTAATCTTGACCAAGAGTGACCGGCGATAAAATGGCCGAACAGAAATTCAAAACCCACTGTTAATAGTAACCAAATTAAACCGATGGTAATTGCTTGACCGGACGATTCTAGACCCCAAAAATAGACAAGAGTGCCAATATAAAGACTAAAAAAGAGGATTCCTGTCAGGGTAGAAATTTGATGAGCGCGTAGTTCATCGAGATATTTTCCGTAGGTGGTTTCTCGGAGGATACCGTTACTAACTCCTATTACGATCATCGGTAGCCATGCGACAATGTAGCGACTAATCATAAGTTGTTGGTTTAGAACTCGCTCTAATTGCATTATATACCGCAGCTGCTCTGGGCAAATCTCTCAAGGCAAGAGAAAAAGACAAAAATTGCATTTATCCCATTAATTGACCATTTTTCTAGTTACGGCGTTTCTCATAAAGATGAAGTATAAACTGATCGGGTATCGTCTCGGAGTCTCACCAAAACGAAAACCTCATACCTCACCATTAAGATAACTGCCATAAGTGAGGATAGGGGTGACAGTAGGGTAAATTGTTAATTTTTTTGCTAATTCAGCTAAATCATCCGAAAAATGTCACACTAGAGGTAGAGGAGCGTCAACTATCAATCATCAGCTTTCAGCAATTTTTGGCTATTTCCCCGGGGTATTGCTGGCAGCCGATGGGAAAAAAGATTAACTTCAACCCTGACGTTATCTGCTATCGAGGAGGTTAATTCGATGAATAATACGGAAACAATCTCAGTCGATCGGGATACCAACAAACTCTATAATAAAATTCTCGTGGCTGTGGATTATCAAGATCCCACTCCAGAGGTTTTGAATACGGCTATTCTCTTAGCGAAAACCTACGCTAGTGAGTTGCGGATTATTTATAGTCTGTCTAAACCTTTGACTCCCTACACGGAAACTTTTATTTATGGTAATCTGATCGGTTATGGTGGCGGTTATCCCCCCGATATGATCGCCTTAGAACAACAAATCACCGAAGAAATGCAAGCGGAATTACAAGCTTGGTTAAACGGTTTAGTCGATCGAGCTAAGGAAGATAATATCACAGCCCGGGCTGATTATTATATCGGTGATCCGGGCCAGAAAATTTGTCAAGTTGCCCAGCAGGAGGGGATAGATTTAATTATTGTTGGTCGTCACGGTCGATCGGGTTTATCTGAGTTAATCTTAGGTAGTGTCAGTAATTATGTGGTACATCATGCTCCCTGTTCAGTTTTGGTAGTACAAATTACTCATTAATTAGAAAGGGTTGAAATCCATTTTTTGCTGTCCATTGAATCGCTCCATCTCTCCCGGTCCAGTAAGTCTTAATCCGGGCCTTTCTCAGTTGATTTTTGGCATTGCGGGAGAGATTGTTAGTGACAGCGATCGCTGTTTGCGGTCGAATTGACTCTAACCATTGTTTATCTAGATTGCTTCCCTGCCATAATAACACTAGGGGGCTGAATTCTTGGGATAAATTAACGGGAATTTTCGGGTTGACAATCCATAGCCAAGATTGATTTTTTACCTGAAATTTAAATAAATTTTTCTCGAGCAATTGTCCAGTAATTTCACCAAGATTAAATTTTTCTAACTGGGATAAATTAATAGTTTTTTGAATCGGTATGCTCTGACTGATAGTTGAGAATTGCGCCGAATTATTGACGGTTATTGCTCTTTGTATTTGATTAATTCCCTCCTGTCGCAAAAAGGGCAAAACTGTATAACGTGCTGTTGCGGGTTCTTCCCCATTAATTAAGAGAGTATTTCCTCGATTTTGAATAATTATTACCGGTTGCGATTTGGTGGCTAAAACTGTCACCTGAGTTAAAGTAAAATGCTGATAAATAATCGGTATTAAAATTAAAGTGAGGATAAATAAACCAACTAAATGCCACCGTTGACGAAACCAGAGGTTGCAGCAGATTAAGGTAAGGCAAATATAAATAATTAACATCACTCCTAACGATAATTTACCCGTGGAGTAGGTACTAAAAGGAAGCAGACTAAAAAAGTGGGTAATTTGCAGTAATAACTTGAGAGGGTAATAGAGAATACTAGCACCGATACTGCCCAAAGGGGGATAAATTAAGCCTAAAAAAGCAGTAAAAACTCCTCCTAAACTAATTAGGGTAATTAGGGGAGTTGTGATAATATTAATGGGTATATTATAAAGAGTGATCGAGTTAAACGTAAACATTAATAAAGGCATAGTCCAGAGAGTGGCAGCTAGACTAATAGCTATAGGTTCAGCGATTAAATTAGGGAAATAGTCAATTTTATTTTTCAGTAAGGGAACGGTAATAATTAATCCCAAAGTCGCTAAAAAACTTAGCTGAAATCCTAAATCCCAAATCCAGAGAGGCTGCCATAATAATAGAATTGTAGCTGCTAGTAACAGGGAGCCTAAACTATTAACTTGTCGATTATAAAGCAGACCGATTAATGCCCCAATTCCCATCAAAATCGCCCGCATAACTGAAGGTTGTAACCCAGTTAAAGTGCCGTAAATTATTAAGATAGTAAGGGCAATAATAAACTGTTTTTTAGGTGATAAATTGCGAGTAATAGTTAAAACAAATCCCAACAAAATAGACACATGAAAGCCAGAAGCTGCTAAAATGTGAGCTAATCCAGTTTTAATAAATAAATCTGTGATTTTTGCTGGCAAATTAACCGCTTGTCGTCCGAGGGTAATCGAACTTAATAAAGTCCCTTTTTCTTGGCCTAGTCCTTGAATTTGTGCCTCAACAATGCGCTGACGAATCTGCCAAACTCCCCAAGTCGGTGACTTTTTATCAATAATTATTTCCCCTTTTAAACCAGCAAAAGCACCCCGACGCGCTAGATAATTAGCAAAGTCAAAAGCACTAGGATTATTGGCACGACGGGGACGATAAAGTAATCCTTTAACTGTTATTTCTTGTCCGGGATAAACCTGATTTTCTGCTAGATTTGGTAGAGTAACGTACAGTTTACCTGTAGATTTTTCCTTTGGTAAATTCTTGAGGCTAAATTCTTTTACTTCTAACCAAAATTGTAAATTTTCTCGGCGATTGAGACGGATTTCTGATATAATACTCCCCGTGATTTTAATAGAGTTAACTACATTATTTTTTAAAAGATGACTGATATCGTTTGCGCTGGGGTAAGGAGTGCGAATTTCTAGATAAACAACGGCAAATATAGCTATTAATCCCGCTATCAGCCAAATTTTTTTCGGGGGACTTTGCCACCAAAAACGACGGATAAAAATTGTGGTTAACGTGGTAATTAGACTAAGAATAACAATTCTAATTATCACTTCTTGCCATCGGTTTAACTGGGGACTAAAATCTACCAGACCTGTAGATAATAATCCCAGAATATAGGCTAAACCAAGAATAACACTATTAGGGCGATTCATAGAAATTTTTGTCAAAGAATTTCAGAATTAGCGAGCATTATTTTTACCTAATATCAGCGAAAATCGAGATTAAAAAGTAACTTAGCATAAACACGATGGGGATCGTTAAATGTAGGTAACTTTAATAATTCCTGCTGAAAATTTTGCCATTCCTGCGTCAAAGGATGATTATTTTTAGTGAGAGGAGGAAGATAGGTTTGCAAGAAATTAGAGAGAAGTTCTTCTTGCCAACTTTGGGATCGAGGATATTCTTGAAGACTCCAATCATCCCCTAATTTAGCTGTTTTGGCCGCATATTGTACTGCCACTTCTAGACCACCAATTTGATCAACTAAACCAATTTTAACCGCATCTTTTCCCGTCCAGACACGACCTTGGGCCACAGTTCTAACCTTGTCTGGGGATAATTTTCGCCCCTTGGCTACCGTCTCGATAAATAAATCATAGAACCGATTAACTGCCACTTGATAAATTTCTAATTCTTGGGGATTTTTCGGTCTGGTAATAGTAGATATATCGGCTAATTCTCCAGTTTTCACTGTATCCCAATCGATGCCATTATTATTAGCAATCTTCTGGATATTTAACAATAATCCAAACACACCGATGGAACCAGTAATTGTATCATTATCGGCAAAAATTATTTGACCCCCCATGGCGATCCAATAACCCCCAGAAGCTGCCACATCACCCATAGAAATAATTACCGGTTTTTTCGCATCTAAACGCTTAATTTCCCGCAGAATCACCTCAGAAGCGGTGGCACTTCCCCCCGGACTATTAATCCGCAAAACTACCGCTTTCACCTCCTCCTTCCCCTGTAATTTTCGCAGTTCCTTCGCCAATTTATCCCCACCGATTTGGCCTCTATCTCCCTGACCTTCTACGATTGTCCCTTCTGCATAAACTATCGCTATTTGATTGCTACTATCTCCCCCCTCATCATCGAGAGAACTAGCATAATTAGCTAAAGAAATTTGCGAAAAAGAGCCAGAATTTTCCTCCTCATTAGTTTTATTTTTTGCTTCTCCCGTCAACTCTTTTGCTAAAACAATTACTCGATCTAAATAGGCCACTTCATCAACAAAACCCGCCTTTTTCGCCGTGGTTGCTTCCAGAATACCTTGAGTATCAGAAATAGTTTGCACCTGTTGGGGGGTTAAATTGCGACTTTTGGCCACTGTGGAACTATAGTTAGACCAAATTGTATCGAGTAGGGTTTGCAGCTGCTGACGATTCTGGACACTTAAATCCTGACGCGTATAGGGTTCCACTGCACCTTTAAAAGAACCCACTTTTACCACTTGCACCCCCACACCATACTTTTCTAGTGCATCGGCAAAAAAGGTTTGTTGACTACTTAAACCATTAATTTCCATTCTCCCCACGGGATTAATAATCACCGTTTCAGCAACGGAAGCGAGATAATATTCCTTTTCCGTCCATTCCATATCGTAGGCGATAATTTTTTTACCCGATTGGCGAAATTTTGCCAAAGCTTGCCGCACTTCCGTCAGGGTAGCATAGCCATATTCACCGATATTGTCGCGACCATAGAGTAACAGACCGACAATGTTATCATCAAGGACGGCCTTTTCGATCGCCGCTATCACCTGTCGCAAATTTAAAGTGGTCGTACTCTCACCGGTCAAACTATCGGCTAAACTGGAACTAGGGGGAGCATCGCTGATATTGGTGGCTAAGTTAAAAACTAAGACTGATTTTTCCTTAACTGAGGAGCTATCGCTAGAAATAAGCAAGGAAAGCAGTAAAAATGCTAATCCCCCCACACCTAAGACCGAAAATGCCAATAATCCCAGTAAAGTTCCCAAGCAACTAGCGAAAGTTTGTTTAAAAAACTGGCCCATCGGTTTTCATCTGCTACTAATTATCCTGTTTTCCATTGTAGGGATTCCCCGCCCAGAAACAAGTTTTTTATTTGCGAACAAATGTACTGAAAACTTGGAGATAGTGACTGGAGTTGTGAAGTGTCAAGGGATCGGCTAAGATTGTGATAGATAATTTCCAGTAAAAGAGATGAATCAATTAAATTGAAGATAGATTCTGTCTTTGATCCCCCCTTCCCCCCTTGATAAGGGGGGTGTCTGGCAATTTTTAACACCTACCTACTTAAAAGAGATGAATCAATTAAAACCGAAACTCGTCAATTATCCAGATTGGGAGCGAAAAGAACAAATTAAACGAAATCGTTCGGCTTTGGCTATCTTAGAACAAAGACGACAAAAACGGTCACAAATAACCGATGAGCAAGACCAAGAAATTTCCCAGTGTTTGCTCAATTTTCAGACCGCGATTGATAATGCTCGTCCTTTAGGTTCAAAGCTTTATAGCCTTGGCTAGAAACTCTAAAGATTGGCAAACAAATGGCTGATAATTACAATATTGATGTAGATATTATTAAGCAGCTAGACACAATTAATTAGACATATCTAACTACCTCTTGCCTTGTGCCTATCCTAACTAAGAAGTTAATTTTGTCCTATTACTTATTCTTGCTCATTGGCAGTTATAAAAAAAACAATATCGGCTCTCTTATTCTTTGTGTGATAAGTTTAACTTATATAGTAGTGATCTTTGTGTCCTTTGTGTCTTTGTGGTTCCTTCCACGCTACCACTAATGTCAAACATTTTCAGGGATTTGCAGAAGCTTTAAATTGGCAGGATATTAACCTATAACAGCTTTAAGCTTGATCATTTTTTCACTTTAACTACTTAATCTTATGCAGTTTATTGATCGCGCCGAAATAGAAGTAGAAGGGGGTAAGGGAGGTGATGGAATTGTCGCTTTCCGTCGGGAAAAATACGTCCCCGCCGGCGGTCCAGCCGGAGGTAATGGGGGAAAAGGTGGTTCGGTGATTTTTGTGGCGACTCAGAACCTGCAAACCCTGCTAGATTTCCAGTATAGTCGCTATTTTAAGGCCGATGACGGTAAACGGGGCGGTCCGAACAACTGCACTGGAGCCAACGGTAGCGATCGCATTATTAAAGTTCCCTGTGGTACAGTGGTTTACGATCTCGATAGCGAGGAAATTATCGGCGATTTGGTCACTCCCGAACAGACTTTAATCGTCGCTGCCGGGGGAAAAGGGGGATTAGGCAACCGCCACTTTTTAAGTAATAATAATCGCGCACCCGAATACGCTTTACCCGGTTTAGACGGAGAAAAACGCCATTTACGCCTAGAATTGAAGTTATTAGCGGAAGTGGGCATTATCGGGCTGCCCAATGCGGGAAAATCCACCCTAATCTCGGCCGTTTCCTCTGCTCGTCCCAAAATCGCCGATTATCCCTTTACGACTCTCATTCCTAACTTGGGAGTGGTACGCAAACCCACGGGAGATGGGACGGTATTCGCCGATATTCCTGGATTAATCGAGGGAGCGCACCTAGGAATCGGCTTAGGACACGAATTTTTGCGCCACATCGAACGTACACGCCTGTTAATTCATCTTGTCTCTTTGACATCAGAGGACCCGATCGCCGATTATCAAATTATTCAAGGGGAATTAGCCGCCTATGGTCGGGAATTAGAAAAGCGATCGCAAATACTGGTTTTCAACAAAATTGATGCTGTGGACGAGGAAACGATAGATAACTATCAAAAGCAGTTTGCTAAAATAACCAATGCCGAGATTTTGACTATTTCCGCCGTAACAGGAGCCGGATTAACCACTTTACTCGCCAAAGTTTGGCAGCAATTAGAGCAACTGGAGAGGGTCGAGGATGAAACCCCTTCCCTGTTTTCCTAAAATCGCTCGTTAGTTGTTGAGCTGCCGGGGTGCAGGTGGTCGGCGATTGCTCGGCCTTCTTTCCGTACCTTCAAAGTTACCATTAGAACGACGGGTGCGGCGCTGTTCGCCTTCATTTTCGGCCGCATAGACTTCTAGATAAAGAGAGCGACCCGCATTTGCGGCCGCCATCTCTAGGGTAGTTCTAATCGCCTGTAAATTGCGTCCTCCCCGGCCGTAAACTTTGCCTTTATCGGCATCATCGAAGGCTACACGCACCCAAAGACGTTCATTTTCCTTACAGCGCTCGATATCCAATCTCAGACTGGCCGGATCTTCCAAAAACGGCTCGATCATAAATTTCACCAGTTCGAGATAATTGGGGGTACTAGGCATTGATTTTCTCGAAAATTTTCTGTTTGGTGAGAATGCTGCGCACGGTGTCCGTCGGTTGCGCTCCTTGTTGTAAGCGTCGGATGATCCCTTCTTCATCCAGACGCACTTCATCGGTGCGGGGATTGTAAAATCCTAATTCCTCTAGGGGACGACCATCGCGACGACTGGTGCTAACGGCCGCAACGATACGATAACTGGCTTCGCGTTTTTTACCAAAGCGTTTTAGACGTAATTTGATCATGGTTACTCAAAAATTCTTCTTTCCGATTCTAACTCATCCCGACGGTATTTCCACAAGTGGCGATCGAGGGAACGGTCGGCAGCCATTCGATATTATTGAAAATAACGCCGATATCTTATCAGTGATCAGTAAACAGTGAACTAAAAACTCAAATCTGATCCCGTCGAGCGTCTCCCGTAGGCTGCATCTCCTATTTGTGACTTTCTCTCACTTATGGTCAGCAGCAGTTATTAAAAGAGGGCGAATGCAATTCGCCCCTACAATAATATTATTGCGCCAATGGTAGGGGCGCACCGTGGTCAGTGAGTTTATCGAACTGCGTGCGCCCAAAATATGATATAGATATTTCTATAAAATTCAGATGCAGCCTTTCACTGATTACTGATTACTGATTACTGTTTACTGTTTACTGATCACTGAAAGGCCTCCCGTCTTGACTAGGAAATTAATTTTGCACGACTACTTACCCCTCTCTAACCGTAAACTTTCCCATAATACTCTTGATATTCTTTGGATAACAAAGGTTGCCACCAATCCCGATGATCGAGATACCATTGAATGGTTTTTCTTAATCCCCCCTCTACCGTTTCTTCGGGTTGCCAACCTAATTCGGTGCGAATTTTACTGGCATCAATAGCATACCGGCGATCATGTCCGGGGCGATCCTTGACAAAAGTAATTAAATTCTGAGCAGGTTTCACGGGTAAATCGGGAGCTAATTCATCCATTAAATCACATAACATCCTGACTAAATCGATATTTTTTACCTCATTATTTCCGCCAATATTATAGGTTTCTCCCGCTTTTCCTTTGTGAATAACTGTATCTAAAGCTTGACAATGATCCCGCACATATAACCAATCTCGAACATTTTGACCATCACCATAAACAGGTAAAGGTTTACCCAAAAGAATATTAATACACATCAAAGGAATTAACTTTTCGGGAAAATGATAAGAACCATAATTATTAGAACAATTAGTAATAATTGTCGGCATTCCGTAGGTATGAAAATAAGCTCTCGCTAGATGATCACTCCCCGCTTTTGAGGCAGAATAGGGACTATTAGGAGCATAGGGAGTAGTTTCGGTAAAAGCCGGATCATCTAATCCTAAACTGCCATAAACCTCATCGGTGGAAACGTGCAGAAAACGATAGTTATCGGGTTGGTGATTACTTAACCAATGTTGCCGAAAACTTTCTAATAGAGTAAAAGTTCCCACCACATTAGTTTGCACAAAAGCTCCAGGACCAAGAATCGATCGATCCACATGGGATTCGGCGGCAAAATGGGCAACTGTATCGATATTTTCACTGGCAAATAACTCATCAACTAAAGCTCGATCGCAGATATCCCCTTGCAGAAAACGGAGATTCTTTCTATCTTTCAGTGTCGCTAAATTATGCAAATTGCCCGCATAGGTAAGAGCATCGAGAACAATAACACGATCCTCAGGATAATTCTCGCACCAATGATGAACAAAATTCGAGCCGATAAATCCTGCTCCACCAGTAATTACTATGCTTCTAGCTTGATTTTCTATCGCCATGGCCACCTCTAGCAAAAGTTCGCTACTTATTTTAGGCTTTTTTGCTTCACACTTCTTCATCAAAAGTGATCTTATCGGAGTGATAATCCGGCGGTTCAACGTGAATTAAAATTCTCACAGGGCTAAATTGTTGGCTTAATCTTGCTTCCACCGCTTCCGTGATTGCGTGAGCAGTTTCTACATCTTGAGCGGAGACAATTAGGTGCATTTCTATAAATACCTGTCTTCCCACCACTCCCCGAGATGCGATCGCATGACAATTAAGCACCCCCGGCACCTCCAGGACAATTTGATGAATCACTTCAGGAGCGATCGCCATTTCATCCACTAACAAAGGTAAATTTTCCTTGAGAACTTTCCAACCACTGCTAAACACCAAAAAAGCGACGGGAAAGGACAAAATCACATCTAACCATTGTAATTGGGGAATATTAGCCGTATTACCCACCCAAACCCCAACTAACCCCAATAAAACCGTAATTGTCACCCACACATCACTCATGGTATGACGAGCATCGGCAATCAAAATCGCACTACCGACACGCTGCCCCACGGATCTCTCATAGTAGGTGACAAAAATATTCACCCCTAAAACGATAATTAATAGCCATAATTCAGGACCGGCAATCTCGACAGGTTTTCCGCCTTTAATAATACGCATGATCGCTCCCTGCAAGATTTCAAAACAGGCAATTCCCAAAAAGGCAGCGATCGCTAAAGCTCCGATCGCTTCGTATTTCAGATGTCCGTAGGGATGATCTCGATCGGGATAGGGAGAGGAAAACCGCATCGCCACCAATCCCAAGACATTATTAGCACTATCGGTGACACTATGGAGAGCATCCGCTTGCAGACTCAAAGAACTAATTCTCAAACCCACCCCCGCTTTGATCGCCATAACCAAAATGTTCAGCAGCAGGGTGATCCAGAGAACTTTTTGGACGGTAGCCCGATTATCTTTTAAAACAGCCACAGGATTATCAGTTATCAGTGATCAGTGTTAATTTTCCCACTCTTATCTCCGTTTTTTTTCCTTTTTACTTTTGGCTCTTCTAGAGTACTGGACAGTGGGAAGTTCTTGCCGGGGGGGGGAATCTGACTATCCCCAGGATGTTCAGGCCCACATTCCGCACCCTAAGTGTCACAACGTCTCAAAAGAGGAAGGGGCGTGAGTCAAAATACTTATCTAGAGGAGTGAGTTGGCGGCAAGCTGCCGGCAACTAAGCCGAAAATTTCAGGGTTACCCCAGTCATTCTCAACAAACAGTGCTTATTGAGAATGGACGGGCAATCAGACTTAACATCTAGGGGGAGATGTTCCAGTTACTCGCTTTGTTTTGTCACCCCTTGAAGTCAATCCATCTGGTCAAGATAAGAGATAATATTCCTGGCAAGG
>NZ_JAQMSY010000077.1:0-8625 GCF_028329095.1 Microcystis sp. CS-574 | reverse complement strand
GATTAAGGGGAGATCAAAACCACCTTATTAAGGGGGGATTAAGGGGAGATCAAAACCACCTTATTAAGGGGGGCGGGGGGGATCAAAACCACCTTATTAAGGGGGGATTAAGGGGGTATCAATCTTCTATTTGATTAGAACTACTTACTTAAAAGTTAATTATTGCCATCAACAGATTCATCAAAATTATCTAGATTTAGCTGAAAAAGCCCACCTCAAGGTTGGGGTGAGTGAATTAAATTCCACCCTCGTTATTATTCTTCTCTACCCATGACTAACTCTTTATATATCAGCACGACGGCAACGGGAAGCGGTAAAGCGTTAGTAGCTTTAGGAATTATCGACTTAATTCTCCGCAAAACTAATAAAGTTGCCTTTTTCCAGCCAATTGTTCTCGACTGTTCCGAAGGTCATCGGGACGAAGACATTGACTTAATCCTCAATTATTTTAAATTAGAACAAACCTACGAAGAAGCCTTCGGGTTATGTTACGAAGAAGTTAAGGATTTATTGGTACAACAAAAGTTTGATGAAATCATCGAAAAAATCATCAAAAAGTTTAAAAACTTAGAAAACAAATATGATTTTATCCTCTGTGAAGGTTCCGATTATCTGCAAGAAAATTCCGCCTTTGAATTTGAACTAAATACAGAAATTGCCAAAAATCTCGGCCATCCCATCTTAATATTAGGTAATGCTCGCCAGCGCAGTATCGAAGATGCCCTTAGTCCGATCCTGATTTCCTGCGACACCTACCAAGATAAAGGTTGTAAGGTGATTGGGATTATTATCAATCAAGCTGAAGAGGAAAAAATAGACGAATTACGGAAAACCCTGACTAAAATTTTTCCCCCCCAAGAATATGCCCTAGGAGTGATTCCCCATAATGCCAAACTGAGCAGCCCGCGAGTAGCAGAAATCGCCCAACAATTACAGGCAAAAGTTCTCTACGGACAGCAAAGATTAGATAGTTTAGCCAGTAACTTTCTGGTGGTGGCCATGCAGATGCAAAATGCCCTAGAGCGGATAAAAGAAGATAGCTTAATTATCACCCCTTGGGATCGCGGCGATGTGATTATCGGGATGTTACAGGCCCACCAATCGGCCAATTATCCCCAATTAGCCGGTATAGTCTTAACAGCAGGTCATGACCTCAATCCTTCGATCGCCCGTTTAATTGACGGTTTGCCCGATCCCTTACCGATTCTCTCCGTCACCACCGATACCTACACCACGGCCGAACACATCCACGATGTGCGAACCACCCTGACCTCGACGGACTACGATAAAATTAACCTCAGTCTGCAGCTTTTTCACAGTAACATCAATCTCGATCGCCTAGAAGCGCAAATTCGCACTTTGCGGACCCAGGGGATTACCCCGAAGATGTTCACCTATAATCTCGTACAACAGGCCAAAGCGCAAAAACGTCACATCGTTTTGGCCGAAGGAACCGAACCGCGCATCCTCCAGGCGGCCACAGTTTTAATCGAACAGGATATCGTCGATTTAACCCTCTTGGGACAACCGGACGAGATCGAAATGGTGATTAAAAAACATGGTATCACTCTCGATCTCGATCGCCTGCAAATTATTAACCCCGTGGCTAGTCCCCATTTTGAAAGCTATGTGCAGACCCTCTACGAAGCGAGAAAAGCCAAGGGAATGAATCTGGATCTGGCCCGGGATTATGCACAGGATGTCTCCTATTTTGGCACTTTAATGGTGTATCAGGGCGATGCTGATGGTATGGTATCGGGGGCAGTGCATACTACTCAACACACGATTAGGCCTGCACTCCAGATTATCAAAACTAAGCCCGATTGTGCGATCGTCTCCTCGGTCTTTTTTATGTGTCTAGAGGATCGGGTCTTGGTCTATGGGGATTGTGCGGTCAATCCCGACCCCAGTGCCGAGGAATTAGCCGAAATTGCCCTATCTTCTGCCGAAACCGCCCAAAAATTCGGAATTGAACCGCGAATCGCCCTGCTTTCCTATTCTTCAGGTCAATCAGGCCAGGGAGAAGACGTGGAAAAAGTACGACAAGCAACCAAAATCGCTAGGGAAAAACGCCCCGATTTGAAGCTAGAAGGGCCAATTCAGTACGATGCGGCCGTGGATAAGGAAGTAGCCGCCCAAAAAATGCCGGGGTCAGAGGTAGCGGGCCAAGCAACGGTGTTTATTTTTCCTGACCTGAATACAGGTAATAATACCTATAAAGCCGTGCAGCGGGAAACGAAAGCTTTAGCGATTGGTCCAATCCTACAGGGATTAAAAAAACCCGTCAATGATCTCAGTCGCGGTTGTACCGTTCCCGATATTATCAATACGGTGGTAATCACAGCAATTCAATCCCAATCTTTTTGAGTTATAGTTATTTCAGAACAGAGAGAGAGTTTACCAATTTTCACGTTGATCGATATTTCCCAAAAACTAGCAATACTTACAAAAACATTATCGGTATTTTCAAGACTATCTCGCAGCGAAACAGGCAAAATCGGGTAATCCTCAGCTAACCAGATAAAGACATGAGTATCTATTAAAGCACTCCTGATTACCTATAGTCCTCAAAGTCTTCTAAGGGAGCATCAAAGTCATTAGCTAAAGGTAAAACGAAAGTTCCTTTTATTGAACCAGCTAAAGTTCTTTTAACAGTTACAGATTCTTTTACTGCTTGTTTATCTTCTTCTGTTTGGTCAGACTTAGTGAGCAAATATTCGGCATAATGTCAAAGTTCAGTTTTGAGAGCATCGGGCATATTCTCAACTATATTCTTAATCCTGCAATGATTTGGCATTGGGTAAATCTCTAAAAGCAAGCTGTAAAATTTGCTCATAAACAGGCTGGTTTTTCAATGCCTTCAAATCTTTGAGAAATCTTTTTCGATATTGAATCTTCAAGGTAAATCTATTCCTTCAAATAAGCCAGTGCCTCTTCGATATCTAATAGTGGACTCTGCTGTGCTTCATCCATCGCTTGGTTAAGGCAGTAGTCTTCTATTGCTTCGGTGAACTCTTCACAAGACATATCTTCTTGGGGAAATACTTGTCTCCATAGTTCAATCGGAATAACAACGGCTTTGGGTTGTCCGTTTTGGTCAGTTAGGTATTCTATTGAAAGCATAGACAAGACTTGTCAAGTTTGATAAGTCTATGATATGGCACTACGCGATTACATTAGAAAACGGGTTTCTTTGAGAAACCCGTTTTCTGGAGATGAAAAACATAGATAAAACCGTATAAAATCGAGAAAAACAGCGATACTTGACAAAATCGGGGGGGGGTGATAGGCTTTTTGGTAAAATTTCTCCAAAATTGTCAATGAATACTACAACTTCACTGAAACAAATTTCCTTAGCTACTAGCGCAGTTTTCGCAGCTACCATGACTTTTGGTATCCATCGGGTTTCTGCTGGAACTATCATCAGCGACCGCACTCAGCTAAATACTATTCTAGGAGGGTCAGGAGTCACTGAAAACTTTGAAAACTACAATGAGCCTGATGGTAATGCTTCACAGCTGCAAGCAACATTAGATTCCTCTACTGTGGTTAATGGTCAAGGTCCAGGGTTAGTGGTTAACGGTGTCACGTTTGTTGCCGGCTCTTCTAACCTTCAGTGGAATGGAGCAAATTATTTTGGTTCTCCTTCTAAAGAGCTACTTGCTAATGGCCAACAACCGATGAACATTGACTTTAGCGTACCAGTTAATGCCTTTGGCCTTGACTTGCGTGCTTACCAGGGATTTGGTGATACAGCGACTGTCACTATTTTTGGTACTGATGATTCGACGGTCTTAGATACTATTTCCTCCATTGGTCTTGCGGGTACTGGTGTTCCTGTCTTTTTCGGATACCAAGATATAGCAGGTATTGGTAAAATTGAACTAACCCAACAAAGTTTGTCTTGGAGTCCCATGATTGACAATCTCACCTTTGGACAGTCTGCTGCTGCTTCCACCCCTGAACCCAGTACCGTTTTAGGGTTAGGCTTATTAGGCCTGGGTGCCTTGGTTAAACGCCAGTTAAAGCCAAAGCCAGACAGTGATAAAGCTTAATTGCCATAGAAAACGGGTTTCTTGAAGAAACCCGTTTTCTGGAATAAGAGGCGATCGCTAGGGATTGCTAACTCGTGCTAAACTGGATTCAAATAATTAACTTCCAATCAATTCAAAGCAAGGACAAACCCATGAAATATCGCGTCTTAATTGAGCAAGATGAAGATGGCATTTATGTGGCTCAAGTTCCCTCCCTACCCGGCTGTATTTCTCAAGGCAATACCCGAGAAGAGTTACTCGCCAACATTCAGGAAGCAATTGCTTTATATCTAGAAAGCCTAGAAGCGCACAATGAACCGATTCCACCACCAATTTCTGAGGAACTGGTAGAGGTTAAATTATTAGTGAACTCCCTCCTATCGCTGGTCGCCAAGTCGTTAAAGCACTGGGCAAGATTGGCTACGAATTAGATCGGCAGCGAGGAAGTCATATCATACTCAGACAAAAAGCCTATCCCTATCGACGCATCACCATCCCTGACCATCGAGAAGTGGCTAAGGGAACGCTGAGATCTATCATTCGTCAAGCGGGATTGACAGTGGCAGAGTTTAAAACTCTCCTTTAGCTTGAGTCACCAGAGTCGAAACAACCGCTCATAAATCGCCAATTCAAAAATAAACTATTAAACAAGGTAAATGCTATATGAGTCAAGCTGCTGCAATCAATACTAAACTAATTGATTCCCTTGCTCAAATTATCCTTTCCTTAACTGACGAAGAACAACAGCTTCTCGTACAAAAAATTCAGCATCCAGCACTAGCCGCTGAGGAAATTCAACGCCAAGGGGAGGTATTAAAACGCGATATAGAGCTAGGAATGGAACAACTCAGGCAGGGTGATTATACTGAATATGACTAATCCTCATTGCCTAGTTTGTTAGAAACTATTAAGCTGTTCGTAATTTAAACGGATTTAGTATTAGCTTATTTCCTCCCGACCGGGCCGAAGCGGGAATCAAAACTATAATTAGAATCATTAAACCCCAACCATAACCCCGCCTCGATAGCCGATAACCGATCGCTAAACATGGATCCATCTTTCGCCCTTACTCTGCAAATTGTCATCACTGTGGTGGCGGGGATTACAGCCCAAGTCATTGCCGAATACCTGAAAGTTCCCAGTATTGTCTTCCTGCTCATTTTTGGGATTGCTTTAGGGTCCGATGGTTGGGAAATTTTACACCCCCAAAGTCTGGGAATTGGTTTAGAAGTCCTTGTTGCTCTCTCTGTGGCGATTATCCTATTTGAAGGCGGTTTAAGCCTGAGCGGACGGGAATTAGGGCGAGTTTCTGGCAGTTTACGCAATCTTGTCACCCTCGGTACTTCCATCACTCTCATCGGTGGCGGTATGGCAGCCCACTGGTTGGGGGAATTTCCCTGGCCGATCGCATTTCTTTACGCTTCTTTAGTGGTGGTAACTGGTCCGACAGTGATCGGGCCTTTGCTGAAGCAAGTAGCCGTAGATCGACGGGTGGCGACGCTTTTGGAAGGAGAAGGGGTATTAATCGACCCTGTGGGCGCAATTTTAGCTGTAGTGGTGCTAAATACGATTATTGATAGTCATGCCCGCCCCATGGAAATCATCACCGGTTTAACCCTGCGTTTAGGCATCGGGGCGGCGATCGGCATTGCTGGAGGAGGATTGTTAAGTTTTATTATAAAAACTTGCAATTTTTTGACTTTTGAGTTAAAGAATCTCGTGGTTTTAGCGGGAGTCTGGGGGTTATTTGGTTTATCACAATTTAGCCGCAGTGAATCGGGGTTAATGGCGGTAGTAATGGCGGGAATCGTGCTAAAAGCGGCGGCCGTTCCCGATGAGCGGTTATTAAGGCGTTTTAAAGGTCAATTAACCACTCTTTGCGTGTCGGTACTGTTTATTTTACTAGCGGCGGATCTTTCGATCGCCAGTGTCATCGCTTTGGGTTGGGGCAGCGTCCTGACGGTGTTAGTCTTGATGCTGGTGGTACGTCCCCTGAGTGTGGCTCTATGTACCCTAAAAAGTGACCTAAATTGGCGACATAAGTTATTTATCGCTTGGGTTGCCCCTAGGGGAATCGTTTCTGCCTCTGTAGCTTCTTTATTTGCCATTTTACTCACCCGTGCCGGTATTAATGGCGGTGAAGCGATCAAAGCTTTAGTCTTTTTAACAATTTTAATGACCGTTTTTATTCAGGGATTAACGGCGCGTTGGGTGGCAAAAGGGCTAAAAATCACTTCTTCTGCGGCAACAGGGGCAGTAATCGTCGGTTGTAATCCCCTAGGTCGCTTAATCGGTTCTTTATTCCAAGAACAAGGGGAAAACGTGGTTTTAATCGATACGGATGCCGGGGCCTGTCAGCAAGCGGCAGCCGACGGTTTGACGGTGCTGCAGAGTAGCGCACTTGATACAAAAATACTGCAACAAGCGGGAATCGAATCCATGGGAACTTTTCTGGTTTTGACTAATAATAGCGAGGTTAATCTGGTTTTAGCCCAGAGAGCCGGCGAGGAGTTTCATCCTCCCCGGGTGTTGGCTGCCTTTGCGGGAACCCCTAACCCAGATAAAAATAAGGTTAATCAGGTTTTTCTCCCTAGTTTTTCGGTCAAGGAATGGAATCAGTATTTAGACGATAATCAGATTAAATTGGGTAAAACTATCTTTAAAGGCAATGATTTGAGCGAACAACAAACCAGATTAACTAAATTAATTGAAAATGGCGAACTGCTGCCCCTACTATTGCGTCGTGATAATTCCCTACAGGTAGTAACAGAAAGGGAAGAATGGCGCACCGGAGACGAATTAATCTATATTCTGCGTGATTTACGCCCACAACTGCTTAAACGTCTTTCTGGCACTGTCAGAACCCGTTTATCTTTAGAAATCTTACCCGAAGTAGAAATCGCCACCAGTAGATAACTTGAGACTGTTCTATACTATTTAGTGGATTTAACGGGTTCAGGGCTTAAAATAAGCAACTGCCGACCGGCGCTAGATTTAGCGACACCTAGCAGTACGGGATGTTCAGTTTTGGGGGCATCTTGGGGTAAAGCACGAAAAAGGTACAGCCATCCCCCTCTTTCCAGTAATAATCGCCAGACGCGATCTTGCTCCGTATCGGTTAGGTTGCGCTGTTGAATAATGCGGGCTAAATTAGGATCACCAATGAGACTCTGCTGATCTTCGGGCGTTAGGGCTTCAAAAAGGGGCTGATTGGGGTCAAGATCCCCTGCTTCTTTACCTAAAATGAGCAGTTCCTTGGCACTAATCAGGGTGACAACGGGGAGAGTAGAAGTGGGATTCACCGCATCTCGACGGGCATCCTTTAAACCTTGATCCCGGGCAAGATGGAAGATGAGTAAGAAAATCCAACTCAGGAGAATCAGTTCCGAAGCGAGAGGAAGGGTTAACTGACGCTGAAACCGGGGACGAGGAGCATAGGGTATTTTTCGGCGATTGCGTTGGTTTTGTCTTTTCAGTTGCCAATTTTTCAGTCTAGTGAGCCACTGTTGATATTGCCAGTGAAGGAAAGCAAGGCAAAGGGTGGAAAGCTGAAAAAGTATAGGAATCAGAAGGGCAATAATCAGGGTGTTAGCAATACTTTGAGGCGTACCAAAGAAGACTTGAAGAGGGAGTAATAAGAAGGATTCAACCGGAAAATCGAGGCTGGTGATACCGAGTTGGTAATAGGCAAAGTATGCCCAACGATAGACCCAACCTGTATAGTACAATCCCGCACCAATGAGACCGGCGGCACTGGCAAGATTGAGGAGAATCGTCGGGGGAGAAGGAGTCGTCACAGGGGGCTACTAACGCTAAAAAAGAACGCTAAAATTAAAGTTATTATAGATGATCATTGTAGGGCGAGTTATGTTCAGACGTTTGGAAATTATATCTGGTATAGCTTTAGTTTTTTTGGGATTTTTGACTGTTTCTAGTATCGCTCAAGCACCCACCCTCGAAGCGGCTTTACCACGATTAGCAAATATTACGTTACACAATGGCAGAGATTATAAGGGGGTGACGTTAACTCAGTTCGATCGCCCTCAGCGTCGGATTTCTTTTAAGCAAGGGGGTAAGGAGTTTAATCTACCCATTGCCCAAGTGACACAATTAACCTTAGAGGGAGAAACCATCATCAGTATTCCCGAAAACCCGATAATTGTGATTCAGGGAGAGGACAAGCGATGTGGTTCGGTTTATGCTCTACCGCGCCGTTTTGAGCATTTGAGTTTGGTGGAAAAGCAAAAGCGTAAGCAGGTAGAGATTAACTTATCAGATTTGCCTCCAGAGATGCAAAGAGAGTTAACTCAGAAAGGGGCTTATGGTTATGTCTTGAAACAGTTAGAATTTGCTAATGGCGAGTTAAAAGCTGCAGGAGTGGTGCGTTGCCGGGCAAATTAATCACCAAAATTATGTCAATAAAAATCAGTATCAGGATTTTTAGGATTAAGGGATTAACAGGATTAGGTGACTTTTGAAGAGTCTATAATTAAAGGATCATAAAGAATATTATATCTATCCTGAAAATCCTCCAATCCCCTAAATCCTGAGATCAGGATTTTTAGGATTAAGGGATTAACAGGATTAGGTG
>NZ_JAQMSY010000076.1:0-17432 GCF_028329095.1 Microcystis sp. CS-574 | reverse complement strand
GGATCCCCCCGCCTATCGGCACCCCCCTTATCAAGGGGGGCAGGGGGGATCGAACCTAAAATCCATTTTTAATTTAATTATAACCAGCTACTTAACTATTAAAATAACTGCTGTATTACCAGTCGCTTTCAACTGGGATAGTTAATTTCTGGCGAGGAACCAAAGTCACTCAACCGCAGAACCTCAAGGTTGTATAATCTTTAAGAGTTATTAAGCTTTGTATCAGTTTGCCCGGCAGCATTTAATGAATATACTTTTGCTGACATCATCTTTAGGTTTACTCCTAGCGATCGCTATCGTCGTCTATTTTGTTTCCTCCCGCAAGTACCAATCGTCGGACTCGGTGGCCAATTCCTACGACCAATGGACCGAGGACGGGATTTTAGAATATTATTGGGGCGAACACATCCATTTAGGTCACTACGGTTCCCCACCAGAAAAAAAAGACTTTCTACAGGCAAAAGCTGACTTTGTGGCGGAAATGGTCTCTTGGGGAGGTTTGGATAAACTACCCGCCGGTGCAACTCTCCTCGATGTCGGTTGTGGTATTGGTGGCAGCAGTCGCATTCTGGCCCGCGACTACGGATTTGCCGTTACCGGTGTCACTATTAGTCCCAAACAAGTGGCACGGGCCAAAGAACTAACACCCCCAGATGTAAATGCTCGCTTTTTGGTCGATGATGCCATGGCCCTTTCTTTTCCCGACGAGAGTTTTGATGTGGTCTGGTCAATTGAAGCCGGTCCCCATATGCCGGACAAAGCCGTTTTTGCTCAGGAATTACTGCGAGTTCTCAAACCAGGGGGAGTCCTAGTGGTAGCGGACTGGAATCAGCGAGATGACCGTCAAAAACCGCTCAATTTCTGGGAAAGTCCTGTAATGCGCCAACTTTTGGATCAGTGGTCCCACCCCGCTTTTGCCAGTATCGAAGGTTTTGCCGAACAGTTAGCGGCCACGGGATTGGTAGATGGGGAAGTGATGACTGCTGACTGGACAAAAGCCACTCTACCCTCTTGGATTGATACCATTTGGCAGGGGGTGATTCGTCCCCAAGGTTGGTGGCAATTTGGTCTAACTGGGTTGCTTAAATCCGTCCGAGAAGTGCCGACAATTCTGCTGATGCGTTTGGCCTTTGGTACGGGTTTATGTCGTTTTGGGATGTTCCGCGCTGTTCGCGCTCAATCCCATCTGCAAGCAAGTCAGCAAGAGTCTCTTACCTCAGTTATCTAGCTGGTTATAATTAAATTGAAGATAAATCCCCCCTTGATCCCCCTTGATAAGGGGGGTGTCTGATAATTTTTAACACCTACCTACTTAAATTAATCTTTAATATTTAATTAATCTCTGAAAGATTAATAAGGTACGGTTCTAAACTCCACGCAATTATTACTAGGATTATAGAGAGTGTAAACTGCTTTATTTAATTCTTTACCAACGCTACCAACCCCAATTAAACGCTTATCTTGAATCGTCAAAGTTTGGCTTGGTTGCCGTTTATCTAAAGTAGTAACAGTGCTGGTTAAATTAGCGGACTGTAAAGAATAATCAAAAACTTTTCCCGCACGACCACAAAATAGATTATTAACTCCCACCCGTTGCAGTCGATCTAAAATTTGCCATGGGGGAGTATCGGGGGTTAATTCTTCACTAACACTGACACTACTGCCATGAATTAATAAACAATCCAACTCGACAAAACCAAAATCGAGATTTCGTAACCATTGCACCGTTTCTAAAGAAACTGCATCCCAGAGTTGTTTAGTGCTATCAATTCCATGTTTATCGATTAATTCCATCGGTTCTCCTGTTGCTCCTAAACTGTGTAAAATTAGACATTGTTCTTCCCACCATCCCCGACAAACCTGCGGATATAAGTTATTTTTAGTGGGATAACGTATTTGTTCTACTAGCATTTCACTATCGGGATTAACACCGATAAAATCTCCTAAAATATATAAATTTTCTACAGTAACTGACCGTTGCTGAATATCTTCCAAGACCGCTTGATAGGCTGGTAAATTGCCTTGAATACCGCTTAAAATCGCCCACATAATTTCTTGATTTATCACAAATTAACGTTCGCAAACATGAGTCGGATCATCGGCTTTTTCCGCATATTCTAGACCCTTAGCCAATCGCCAAGCGAAAATAGGAGGTAAACCCGATGCTAAAATAGCCTGACAGGTTTCCTGATAGTTATAGGCCACTTCTCGCAGTTGTACCGCTGCCGTTTCTCGATCGTAAATCACATAGGTGGCATTTGGACGACCGTGACGTGGTTCTCCCACCGATCCCACGTTGATGATACGTTTAACCGGTGTGGTAAATTGCCGCGACTGTTCCCCATCGGGTTGATACACTTTTATTTGCAAGCTTCCCGCGTCGAGAGTGCGAATGTAGGGGATGTGGGTATGTCCACAGAATAAAACCTCTGTATCTACCGATAAAACCCGTTCTAAAGCCGTAAAAGCGTCCATTTCGGCTAAAAGATACTCATGGTTACTTTGGGGACTACCATGGACAAAACAGAGGTGATCTAGCTTAAAAATTTCGGGCAGTTTTGACAAATAATTACGGTTTTCTGGGGTGATTATTTGATTTGTCCACTCATGAGCTAATCTACCGCGTTTTTCTGCTAAAAGCGACGGATAACTGCACTCACAGGCATTTAATCCCTCGACGATATCCTCATCCCAACACCCTTGTACCGTGGTAATCCCCAGTTGACGGATTTTTTCCACCACTTGGTTAGGATGGGGTCCATACCCAACCAAATCCCCTAAACAGTAGATTTCTTGACAACCCTGTTGGTCTAAATCTTGCAAAACAGCATTAAAAGCGGGCATATTGCCATGAATACAGGATAAAACGGCTATTTTCATCAGATTAACTCCATTTCTGGCTCTAAAGATTCTTGAAATTGTTGTTGATAATAAAAAAGTGCCTCATCGGACAGACAACAATCACTCAGGGTATCGGCAATTGTCGGTTTATCGAGATTGCGACCGACGATTTCAATCCCACTAAAGCGATTCGGTCTCCCATCGAGATTTAAGGGGAAATTTAAGCTTTGAAAGTCTTTTTCTGGCCATTCATCCATAAATTCCCCATAAATACACTGACCATCGATGATATCGAAGATACTTTTAACCCGCAGCACTTCCCCATAGGCCTCTTGGGTTAATTCTGTCCAAAAGGTGGTTAAACTGGAAAAATCGAGGATTTCTCCCGTTAAAACGGCTCTATAAATCTGTATTTCCCGTTTTTTTAACCATTGATCACCTTTTATGGTTGTTTTGACGGGACTGATGACTATTTCATCGACGGGAACCTGTCCTTCGGGGATTTCTTCGTCTGGAGACGTAATCGCTACCCGATGACAATTGAGGGGTTTTAGAAAGCTTTCGAGGGATTGCGTGTCTAAATGCCACGGCACTTCCATATAGACCGTGTTTTCGACGGATAAACTGCTCAAAAGGTCTTCTTCTTCCCTAGAAACACAGGACAACTGGGGAAAGTCATTCTGTAAAGTGAGATGATCAATGGGAAAAGTTTCCGTCTGGGGACTAAAATATAGACTTGGCTGCTTGCTTTGGGCGATTTGTTGGCGAATCCAATGGGTTTTTCCCGCAGCTATACCCCCCGTCACCACGATAATCATTTTGCTCCTTCTTTATTGTGGTAATGATAATCATTCTAGCATAAGTGAGATTGGGGCAAGTAATCTTCCTTAAACCAATCCTCTAGACTTAGTAAGGTTATTTTGGGAAAAATTGGCGGTTTCTTGGGATATTAATCATGGTTATGGCTCTTTTCTCTAGGATACCATTGGCTTTGTCCATCGGGTAAATCAACTAAGATAATTCCCCTCGTTTTTAATTGTTCCCTTAATCGATCGCCGCTTCCGTAAAGTGCAAGGGTTTGCGATAATGAACTTAGAGAACAAAGAGATGTAAAACCATGGGATCGAGGGTTCGTTAAATTTTAAAGTTTTTATCCATAAATTATTCATAAGTAGCTGGTTATAATTAAATTAAAAATGGATTTTAGGTTCGATCCCCCCTTAGTCCCCCCTTGATAAGGGGGGTGCCGATAGGCGGGGGGATCCCCCCTTTAATCCCCCCTTAATAAGGGGGGTGTCTGAAAACTTTTAACACCTACCTACTTAGTTTGTGCTTTTTAATTTTTTGAGAACTAGCCAAGCATTCGTTTAGTTGTGTCAAGATTTCCTCTTTATTTAAATTTCTGCCGATAAAAACTAACTGATTCTGAGGAGATGTATCCCATTCTACCGCTTGCAGATCGTAACGAAGACCGCTCAATTGAAAAATATGTTTTAAATCGCTTTGTTGAAACCAGAGAATCCCTTTAGCTCGAAAAACATTTACTGGAATTTTTTCCGTGAGAAAAGGTTCAAATTTATCTAGATTAAATGGTTTATCGCTAACAAAGGAGACAAAATTAAAGTCTTCAGGAGATTGATTATCAATGGAGATTGGGCGATTTTTTTGAAAGTCTCTCAACTGGACTTTATACAATTCTTCTTTAGTTAAACCTAGATCTAACAATAAACCCAAAGGAACCTGACCATAACTACTTTTTAGAAGTCTTATACCCTCTTTTTCTCGACGAATAAACTTTTCTAAATCATCTAATTTCTTGGGACTGACTCGATCTATTTTATTGAGAATTACCACGTCACCATAACGAATTTGACTAAGGGCAATATTACTATCAAAATGATCGGCAGTAAAGGTTTCAGAATCCACGAGGGTAATAATAGAATCTAAGCGAGTCAGATATTTTAATTCCGTGGCTAAGAAAGTGAGGATAATTGGCAAAGGATCGGCTAATCCTGTGGTTTCAATAATTAGATAGTCCACGGGTATTTCTTTTTCTAAGACCTGATAGACTGTCTCAATTAAACTATCATTAATCGTACAACAAATACAGCCATTACTCAATTCTACCATATCTTCATCGATGGAAACAAGCAATTGAGAATCAATATTAATATCCCCAAACTCATTGACTAAGACGGCAACTTTTAACCCTTCTTTATTGTCAAGAATATGATTGAGTAAGGTGGTTTTTCCACTCCCTAAAAAACCAGTAATAATCGTCACAGGCATTCCTGATTTAGGTAAACAAGGGAGGGAATCGGAGAGGGGAATTATCAAAGAACTCATGGCAGCTAACCCACTTGTAAGTTAATTAATTGGCAGAAAATAGGCTTTTCTCAACCCTGTTAAATTCGTCTGGAGGGGATCGATCTCCACTAATTGCCGGTTTATACAAAAGTTTCAGAGATTAGTTTTAGATAGGATCGCCGTTTGCATTTTTTCTAATAAATCTGCCAGCGTCATCGAACCTAAATCACCCCCTTGTCGAGTGCGAACACTTAGAGTTTTACTGCTAACTTCTCGTTTTCCAATCACAGCTAAGACAGGGATTTTTTCTAGTTCTCCTGTACGAATTTGTTTGCCTAAACGCTCACCACTTTTATCGATTTCCACTCGATAACCCGCTTGTTTTAACTGCACTGCTATCTCTAAAGCATAATGCTGCTGTTCATCACTAACGGGTAATAAACGGACTTGAATAGGTGCTAACCAGAGAGGAAAATCTCCCGCATAATTCTCGATTAAAATACCAAAAAATCTTTCCAAAGAGCCAAAAATAGCTCGATGAATCATAATCGGTCTTTCCCGAGTACCATCCCTAGCGACATATTGCATATCAAAGCGTTCTGGCAAGTTAAAATCGACCTGAATCGTGGAACATTGCCACATTCTACCGATCGCATCTTGAATTTTTATATCAATTTTTGGACCATAAAAAGCCCCACCTCCCTGATCCTCAATATAATCCCACTTTTTAGCATTTAAGGCCTCAATTAAAGCTGCGGTTGCCAATTCCCAAACACTATCGCTACCCACGGATTTACTGGGACGAGTCGATAAATTTACCTCATAATTAGTAAAGCCAAAATCGGAGAGAATTTTCTCGGTTAAATTTAAAACTCCTAGAATCTCTGCGGCAATTTGTTCGGGCAAACAAAAAATATGAGCATCATCTTGAGTAAAACCTCTTACCCGCATTAATCCGTGTAAAACCCCCGATCGCTCGTAACGATAAACTGTGCCTAATTCTGCCCATCTGAGGGGAAATTCTCGATAGGAATGCAGGTCATTTTGATAGGTTAAAACATGAAAAGGACAATTCATCGGCTTAATTTGATAGCTTTGCTGTTCTAACTCGATCGCCTCAAACATATTGTCGCGATAAAAGTCCCAATGTCCAGAAGTTTTCCACAGATCTAAATTAGCTAGATGGGGAGTATAAAGAAATTGATAACCCGCTTCTAAATGAGCTTGGCGCCAATAATCTTCGATTAAATAACGCATTGTTGCACCCCGGGGATGCCAAAAAACTAAACCGCCACCGGCATCTTCTTGGATGCTAAATAATTTTAATTGTTGTCCCAATTTGCGATGATCTCGTCGCTGCGCTTCTTCTTTTTGTTGGAGATAATTTTGTAATTCTGCGGGGGTTTGCCAAGCTGTGCCGTAAATTCGCTGTAATTGCGGCTGTTTTTCATCTCCTTGCCAATAAGCACCCGCTACACTCTCCAAGGCGAAAGCATCTGGGTTAATTTCCCCCGTCGAGTTGAGATGGGGTCCCGCGCACAGATCCCACCAAAATTCTTCCGGGGGAGAAACAGCGCCATCAATTAACGAGGGTTCTCGATCGCTCCGTCCTGCGTCCGGACTACCGATAAAATAACGGGTAATGGTTTCATCTGGGGGAATTCTCTCTAAAATTAACTTTTTGTAGGGTTGATTAAGGCGCTCGATTTCTGCGGTAATTTCGCTTCTTTCCAGCACTTCTCGGATAATTGGCAGGTTTTTCCCGATAATTCGCCCCATTTCTGCCGCTATTTTCTCCAAATCTTCGGGGGTAAAGGGTGTTGGGCGATCGAAATCGTAGTAGAATCCCGTTTCTGTCCAGGGACCAATAGCGACTTTGGTTTCAGGAAAGAGAGTTTGTACAGCCATCGCTAAGATATGGGCGCAAGTATGGCGTATTTTTACGATTTTTTGCGAATCTTCTTCGATAACGGAGCTTTCTGCTCGGGGGGACTTAATCTGATTGACCATTGCCAGCTAAAATGATAATGATTATCATCTTAGCAGAGGAGGGCTGATGTCTGAGAGAAAAATGCGCTCAAATCCTCTAGCGGCAAGCTCAACGCTGATAGCTTACCGCTCAAACTGGAAGTCTCCCTACTTTAAAAAGCAGGTATTATCGACGATATTCTCAACTTAACAGCCAGAATCCAGGTTATGATGACGAGAAAAGAAACTGAGAAAACAGGTTTCTTCAAGAAACCCATTTTCTGATTTTCCTGAATTTCTCGCTCAAAATCCCGACAATCGATCGCCTCTTCCGAAAAGGCACGCATTGGATGCACCGCACATTTCAAGCGATAATCTCCGGTACAAAAAACACAGCGACTACAGGGAATTCGATGCAGCTTTTGCAACTGCCGGCGCCCTTGGGCAACAGCAAGAAAAAGAGCAGTAAAAAAGAACAGCAGCGTTATCCAGATTGCGATCGGACAAAAGAGCGGTATTAGCCTTAACATAAATCTCGATTTTTGTCAATTAAGGAATAATTACAGTTTGCTCAGAAAGAAATTCCTGTGGAACTAGAGATCGCCAGAAACTAAAAATCTCTTGACTGACGCTGTAGGGGTGGGAATAGTGGAAAAAATAACGCCCTTTGTGACAACTCCAAATGCGATCGCCTGACTTTAACCAGGGTTGCCATCCCTGCAATAAATGCCGATCAATTACCGTATCGATATCTCCCCCACAGACTAACAGGGGTACGGGAACTGTCCCCGGGGCGAAATGGGCATTCTGATAGAGATTATGGGGAGAAAGGGACAATAATAAATCCTCTTCCAAGAGATAGCGATATTCTTGGGTTAAAGCGCAGGATTGATGACCAAAAAGATTGTGAACCGATTGATTGAGCAGAGTTTGACGAGAACAAGGCAGTAATTTTGATAGCACATAATAATGAGCTTGCCAATCGATCGCCGGATAGACTCCCACAGAGAGCAAAGTTAAGGATTTTACCCTTTCTGGATAACGACGCGCATACAGTAATCCTACTAATCCCCCCGTGCCGTGGCCGACTAAATGCAGCGGTCGATCGCATTGTTTCAGGTAATCTTGTATTAATACTAAGGCAATATCAAGAGAAGCTGGCTGATCAAGAGATTGACAGTATTGCCAATCAGCGATCGCAATTTCCCGGGCTAAACAATCCAACACCGGGCGATCAAAACGGCGAAAACTGGGGTTAACATTAATCCAAACTGCATCAGGTAATCGAGACATAATAATCAAGGATATAGGGGATTTTTTAGCGATCAGTAAACAGTAAGGCTCTTCGGTTTGTGTTATGCAATGGACGGGGGTTATAAGGGATGGAACCCATATATAGAAAGGCATTTAGCGATTTTTGTCAATTATTTTCGATCTAGAGCGAACTAATCAATTAAATCCCTTGCCAGATAAGGATTTAGTTGATTTATGCCCCCCTATCGAACCATATCAAGTAACGAAGATCCATCAGTAGTCGGTGAAAAGAAAGCTGCGAACTAGCCACTTAATACTATTCACTGGTAACTGATAACTGATAACTGGTAACTGATAACTGATAACTGATAACTGATTGATAGCTAACTAAACGCCAAATTCGCCCTTAAGTCCCGCGACCCAAGTTTTGATCCGTTGTTCAGTTAAATCGGATTGGTTGTCTTCATCGAGGGCTAAACCGACAAATTTGCCATTTTTTAGGGCTTTCGACTCGTTAAAATCGTAACCTTCTGTCGGCCAGTAACCGACGGTTTTACCCCCTAGGGAGGCGATTTTTTCTTCCAGTATCCCCAGAGCATCTTGAAAGTTATCCGCATAACTGATTTGATCCCCCATCCCGAAATAAGCGACCTTTTTGGAGACGAAATCAATGTCATCCAATTCATCGTAAAAACCCGCCCAATCGCTTTGTAATTCGCCGATATTCCAGGTGGGACAACCGATAATCAGGGCATCGTAGGGGGCAAAATCCTCGGTAGAAGCGGAGGAGATATCGTGTAATTCTACAATTGCCTCACCTCCAAATTCTTTCTGAATCATTTCCGCCACCGTTTCGGTTTTGCCGGTTTGCGTGCCAAAAAATAAGCCAATTTTTGCCATAAAATTTGTCCTTGTTGCGAAATAAGTGAGTTTAACTCTTAATTCTCCTTGATAGGGAATAAAGCCCCTGATTACAGGTTTCTCTCTCTGAAACTGGCATTTCCTGCCGGCAAGAACTACAGTACCAATAAGAGCGAGAGCGTCCAATGTGATGCAGCAATTTGGTGTTACAACAGGTACAGTAAGGCATAAGGGACAGTTAGAAAGATTGATCAGCGGGGAAAATTAGGAAAATCGATAATTTATCCTAATCTTCCTTGAAAAAACTAGACTTCTATCGCATTTAAGGCTTTTTCTACTCGTTTAAAGTCAAAACCCATCGCGCGTAAAGCGTGCCAGAGATGACCTTGTAAAAAGAAGAAAGCGAGGAAAAAGTGGGCATTAGCTAACCAACAGCGCGCCGTATGTACTCCAAAGGGCAATTTCACCGTGTCGGCAAAGTAGGGAGCAATTCCTAACTTCACTTCTAAAATTGGCCCGTAAAATTCGACTGGATAAGCGAGGGTATTTACCCCACAGAAATAGGCGGCCACGAAACCAGCTAGGGCAATTCCGCCCAAAGAATAGGATAAAATGGCTTCTCCAGAGAAAATCAGCACATTTCTCGCCCATTTGAGCGGGGGAACGATAATATGCCAGATACCGCCCCCAATTAACATTAAACCGACGTAGATATGACCACCGACTAAATCTTCGAGATTGTCCACAGTAGCAAAGTGGGTTTGATAGCCATAGATAACCCAAGGATCGAGGGTTGGTTTACTAACGACTCGGACAGCGCCGATAGTTGCGTCGTATAATCCCCCCCAGTACATAGCTTTGGCCACTAATAATAATGCAGCTATACCTAAAAAGAGCAGGTGATGACCGAGAATAACTCCTAATTGTCGGGGTTCACTCCAATCGAAATGGAATTTTTTCCCCAGACCAGAGGAATCTTTCAGGGTTTCTGGGACTCTTAACAGGTGAAATAAGGCTCCTGCTCCCAAAACTGCCGAAGAAATCAGATGAATTGAGCCAATCACGAAAAAGGGATAGATATCGATGATTTGCCCCTTTTCTCCGACTCCAAAGCCTAAAGTGGCCAGGTGCGGCAGTAAAATTAAGCCCTGTTCTGCCATGGCTATATCGGGGCGATATTGGGAAATTTCAAATAAGGTGAAGGCTCCTGCCCAAAAAGCGATTAAAGCAGCTTGGGCAACGTGGGCAACGATAAATAAGCCTGATTTATCGGCAAAACGGGCATTTCCTGCCCACCAGTCGTACTTGATCTGAGGATTGTCGTAGGTCTGCATGGCATCTTTTAACGAAAATAGAACCAAGCTTATTGATAATAATATGCAATAAGCTTTAAGTCTTAGTCTAGAATAATTCTCAATAAAGTCAAGTTAAGAATTGTTACAGTTGCTCGGTATACTTTAATACATTAGTATTTTTAGCCGGTTTAGCCTTTGAAAATCAAGGCTTTTCAGCATGAATCTTGGATCGCAGCTAGAGTAATCTTCTCAAATAATTGAGAATAATTATTAATTAATTTTTTCTAAAAAAGGCCTAGAATAGGGTCAGGCAGAATGATCCGAGGCTGTGAGGCAGGAGTTTCAGGCTTTGTTGCCCCCTTTTCTTGTACCAGTTTATGTACTGCAAGAAGGATAATGCAAGGTTTTTGAAGGTTCCAATCCTATTTTCGCAGCATGAACATCGGATTTTAACAGGTCAAAAGCCTTATCTAAAAAGGGTTTTACCATTATTCAGCAAACCCTAATTACTTCCTCAGCAGTTCTTCGGCATTTTGGAGGATTTCGAGAACTTGTTCGGCACTAATCAAGCGTTTTAGCACCACTTGCCCGATAGTGGGGACAGCATCGGCAATTTCGGCACTCTTGGGGGCAACTTCCACCATAATCACAGCTTCTTCCACCTTATAAAGCCATAAAACCTGTTCTCCCTCTAAAATACCGATATTTAATCGCTCTATCTGTGGTGGTCGTCGCCAACTACTCGCATTGTCCCACAAACCACCAAATTCCCACACCCGTCCTATTGTCCAGCCTGCCGTTAAGAAAAAATATTTCACTTTGTTACTCAATCTAGAATCAATCTCTAGCTTTCTGGCTTAATTGGTTTTCAGCCGTCAAATTTTATCAAAAAACTGCTAACGTCCCGTTAATTTCACCACCCCAATGCCCCCAAAGTATAGACCCAAGACCGCCCCTGCTAACAGGGATTGGGTGAGAGGATCTGTGGAAGGGGTTAAAATCGCGCCTAAAATCACCGCACCTAAAACCACGAAACGCCAACCCGATAACATCGTTTGCGAGGAAATAATGCCCAAAAAGCTCAAAATCAATTGAATAACGGGAATTTGAAAGGCGATGCCGGTACTAAACAGCAAAAGTAAGACAAATTCAAAATAGCGCTCGATCGACCAAGCTTGTTCGACCACTTCCGCCCCATAACTGACAAAAAAGTTTAAAGCGGCGGGAATCAGGGCAATATAGGCAAAAAATAAACCAGCAAAAAATAAAACACTCGATCCTAAGACTACCGGGACAATTAAACGCCGTTCGCGACGGGTTAACCCCGGCAGCACAAAGAGGATAATTTGCAGGAGAATGACGGGACTAGCCACCAGTATGCCGCTATATCCAGCTACTTTTAGGGAGACGAAAAAAAATTCTCCCGGAGCTAACTGCAAAAATTTTACCCCTTGGGCGGGAACTTCCAGCACTTGTACTAGGGGTTTAACGAAGATAAAACATCCCACCGCACCCACAGCCACGGCAATTAAACTATAAAAAATCCGGCGCCGCAACTCCTCCAAGTGGTCAAATAAGGACATTTCCACTTCTCCGGGTAACTCATCGAGGAATTCAGGACTGTCTGGGGGTGGGGTTTTTACTTCTGTCGATGACATGGCTTTGGCTCGATCGTTCTCTACTCAAGCCTTTATCCTAGCATTGTTGACCCTTAGCCTTGAATCAGTTATCAGAATTCAGGAGTCGGGAGATTATTTTTAGGACTTATACCAAATTTCTAAATCCATGACAGACATCCACGCTCGAATGCTTGCCAAGCTTGCATTCGTTGTGACGCAAATAAAGAAAAATGGTATTAGAGGAGAGCATCTCACCTTTGTAACCCATATTCCGTACTGGTTAAGAGGAGGTAAAAAATAAACTCAGAAATAGCGACGGAATAGCTACAATCAAATCAACCAGTCACTCACCTGACAATGACTCAACTAACCGTTAAAAATCCCGACCATTTAGGCATCATCGCCGCTATCATTGATGAGCTAGGTATTGTGGACTATATGAATCAACAACTTGGAGAAAAAGACACCACCCACTCACTTAGGAAATCACCATGGAACTTTATCAACGAATAGCCGATTTTTATGACTCCTCTAGTGGACTATGGGAAAGGATTTGGGGCGAACATATGCACCATGGTTACTACGGTCGCGGCGGCAAGATTAAACTCGATCGCCGTCAGGCACAAATTGATTTAATAGAAGAATTATTAACTTGGGGTGGTGTCACCGGCGCTAATCAGATTCTCGATGTCGGTTGTGGTATTGGTGGCAGTAGTCTTTATCTGGCCGAAAAATTTCACAGCCAAGGAGTGGGGATTACCTTATCCCCGGTACAAGCCGCTAGAGCCAGCCAAAGAGCGCAAGAGTTCAATTTAGAAGAACAAGTGAGTTTTTGCGTGGCTGATGCCCTAAAAACCCCCTTTTCTGAGAATAATTTTGATCTGGTCTGGTCTTTGGAAAGTGGCGAACATATGCCCGATAAAAGGCAATTTCTGCGGGAATGTTATCGGGTTTTGCAGCCCGGGGGGACTTTTTTGATGGCTACTTGGTGTCATCGTCCCACCACTTCCCTGGCCGGTAATTTAACGGAAGGAGAGATTAAACTATTAAACGAGATTTATCAGGTTTATTGTCTGCCCTATGTGATTTCTTTGCCAGAATACGCCGATATTGCCGGTGACATTGGCTTTCAAGACCTAAAAACCGATGATTGGTCCCTATCGGTGGCGGCCTTTTGGGATGTGGTGATTGATTCGGCCCTAACCCCAGATGCGATCGCAGGTTTGTTAGCCAGCGGTTACACTACTATCCAAGGGGCTTTATCTTTAGGGTTAATGCGGCGCGGTTACGAGTCGGGTTTAATTCGTTTTGGCTTACTGCAAGGAAAAAAATAAAGGCTGATCTCTCCATTTCTTTTTAACAAAACTTAACAATTATTGGCAAAATTTTGCTTGCTTTTCTGGGGAGATTTTGAGATAATATTTTTAAAAGATTTTATTCATAATGGAAATATTGACAATCATCGAAATTTGCACGGATTCCCATTATAAGAAAAGCATAACGCAAACCGCCGACTAAGTCAATCCCTTTCCCATACTTATGGGTGCGAATTTCCAGAAATCAAAAAAAAGGCTTTGGTGGGGGGCAGTGATCAGGTAGAACCGGGGAACGAGATAATCTTCAAACAAGATTCTGTATTTCTAAAATTCTACACTTAGGTTTTCCTAAAATGGCTCAGGGCAGATTTGAACTGCCGACCTTGGGCTTATGAGTCCCCTGCTCTGACCAACTGAGCTACTAAGCCGTTGTTTACACAGTTACCAATCATAACACATAATCACCCAATTGCACAAGAGCAAAAAAGGGAAGAAAAAATCTTCCCTTTGGGGGCATCTTTAACGTCTGCCTGGCAGGAAAGCCATAGGATTAACTGCTCCCCGGCCGGAGGGGTGAACCTCGAAATGTAGGTGGGGGCCGGTGCTAAAGCCACTGCTGCCCATCTGGGCGATCGGCTCGCCTTGCTGAACAGTTTGGCCGCGACGCACCAGCAGACGGCTGTTATGGGCATAGAGAGTGGTGCTACCATCGGGGTGACGAAGTTTCACCAGATTGCCATAACCGCCAGAATTCCAGCCGGAGGAGATTACTTCACCGGCAGCCGCCGCCACAATCGGAGTCCCCACTGGACCGGCGATATCGATGCCGCGATGAGGTCTGCCCCAGCGCCAACCGAAACCGGAGGTTAACACACCTCTAGTGGGCCAAATAAAGCCGGTAAAAATCGGGGCGGGGTTAGGTAAATGCTCATCGGGATTAGTGAGGGGAGGAAGGGAAGGTTCTACGGTTTCGCCGACGGGAATTCGGAGGCGGTCATTATATTCTTCCACATTGGTAGGAGCCGAACCGATAATCTGTGGGGGGGTGCTTTGGTTGGAACGCGAACGAAGGGCAGTCCATTGGGGATTAGGGGTTATTTGCGGCTCATCGAGGGTTTCTGCGGGATTATCGACGGGAATAGCGATACTTTTCTGGGTTTCCGAAAGGTTAGTTTCCCGCAGATTAGCCACCTCTTGGCGCAATCTTTCCCGATAGCTGCCGGTGATATTTTCGGGGAATTCTTCCGTCCCCATGGTGGCAGTTTCTGCGGGCGGATTTTGTCGATTGCTGGGGTTAAAGGACAACCTAGGGCGATCGCCGTCCAAAGGGGTAAGATTTTGATTAACTCTAGCGTTGGCAGAGCGATCGGGAACCACTAGGGTTTGATTAACTTTAATCCGGTTGGGGTTGTCAATGCCGTTTTCCCTAGCTAATTCGGCGGGGGTGATGCCGAGAGCGCGAGCGATCGTGTTTAAGGTATCCCCGGGCCGAACCCGATAAACTTGGTTTTCTGGGGGAACTATGACCCGAGGATTGGGAACGGCGGGAATTTCAGTCACAGGAGCCGGATTTCGTAGGGCAACGCTAGGAATTTCCGGTCTGCTTGTCAAGGGAGGATTAAGGGGAATTGTGGCTATCGGGCGATCGCTTTCAGGGGTGGGAACGGGAATCGGGATCACCTGGCTGGTTGGTCGGGGGGATTCTTCGGGAGCGATAACGGGAATCTCGACGCTAGTTGGCGAATTATCGGGAACGAGAGCGGTGGTTTCAGTGACGATTACCGTTTCCCCGGAATTGGACTGATGGGGGGTTTCCTCGGTTCGTAAGGCGGCCAAACTTTCTTGGAGACGTTGACGGGTTTGACGGAGACTAGCAGAGGAACTATCCAACTGCTCAGGAGTTGCTGCCGGGGCTGCCGGGGGCAACTGCTCAGGAGTGGGAATTTTTAAGGTTTGTCCGATAATCAAATCGGATTGGGGGGAGAGATTATTGCGGGCAGCGATCGCTGTGGGGGTGGTTTGATAGCTGTCGGCTAAACTCCACAGGGATTCTCCCGGTTTCACCTGATGCTCAACCACTGATGTGGCGATGAATTTGACGGTGGCGAGTGCTTGGGATTGGATTATTTGCGGTTCTTTTAGTTCTTTACCCGCAGCTTTGGCTTTTTGGGCCAGGTCAATCACTTCCCATTCTAAGGGTACAGAATTGGCGGCCTGGGCTGATTCTGAGGTGGAGTTGAGAATGCTAGGTACTCCCAGAGAGAGTGCTAATCCCAGTAGAGCAACTGAGTAACGGACTCGGTTAGACTCAGCGGTGCAATTCTGTTCTGGGGTAGCAGATGTCATGGGGTTGTGGATAAAAGTCTCTTTCAAACAGACCTCCTGTGGTGTAAAGAGTTAGCTAGAGCCAGTGGATTAAGCCGATGGGTCTAGCTTTCAGCATTAGCCTTGAGGCTAGAGTAGAAGTTAAGCAACTTTACTTTTTAGTCAAAATACCTAAAGGTGACTTTTAGGTGAGATTAACTTAGATTTTGAAATTATGCAAGTCTATCTCTGACCATTAGCACCGGGATCACGGCAAGTTGGTGACATTTTGAATGTCCAGATTGACGATGCTCTATCTCAGATGTTCCAAGCTGATCAGCATTTTTCGTCCTGCCAATTTTTGCCAGTTTTTTGATAGAAAATTTTTATCGGTTTTGCCGTTTACTAAAGAAATTATTAATGATTCGCCGCTCGCAAGGAGCAATGATGGCTATTGGGGGGGCAATAATTAGGGTTTGCCCAAAAAGTTTTTCGTGGGGTGTGGGGTGTGGGGTGTGGGGTTTTACCGAGAACAATACGGGGCGTTGATGTCAAAACAAATACAGCCTAACGCCTACCGGCTCTTCATAGAAATTCCCCAAGCTAGAGAAAATTATTGGGATGAGCCTCAAAGATATTATTGATGCGTTACCTGCGGGTTTTTGCACCCGACAAGAGCGGTGATCGTACTATCCTTATAGTTGGTATCCTAATGTTATCAACACAACATCTTCTAGTTGAGCTATTGTTTCAGTCCTAAGTAGTCCTAACCGCTGAATTAAACGGGTCTTATCTAGCACTCTAATTTGAAAACAAAGTGCGACCGAATCCTGCGATAAACCGCCATCTCCCTGTCTAATCAACAGACAGATTGGTAATGAAGCACGGTGTTGGTTTGTCGTTAGGGGAATAGCAATGGTTGTTGTGAAAAATTGAGAAACAATATCATTTTGAAAAATAATGATAGGACGAATGCCTGCCTGCTCAAGGTTCTGAGCAGGATTGAGGTTTGCTAACCAAACTTCCCCACGTTTAAGCTGTTCAGTCATTGATGATCTTCCTGAGCAAGCATCACTGCATAATCATCCATTCCAGCTTCGGCAAAGATACGGTCTTCCTCGGCGAAATCAGTCGCAAGGGAAACAAGTTGACTAGGATCGAGAATGATCCGGCGGCGTTTATCTTGGAACTTGAGAAAGGCAATGAAGTCAGCAACTTGCTGAAGTTGATCATCAGTTAGTTGGTCAAGGTCTTGCTTAAGAGCTTGGCGAGTGACTGGCATAGCAGCGAGTTAGAAGATTGTAAGCTTTTAATCTATTTTACCTTTTTCGTCCCTGAAACTGAACCTCTCTATTTTAACTTAAGCGATCGCATTTTCAGAAATTCATAGTTCTAGAGTAGCCCAAGTCAAAAAAGCCAAACATCTTCAACTTTTGATAACTGCTCTGAGTCCAGTTCACCTAATACCAATCGATTTTAGTTTTGATCCCCCCTGCCCCCCTTGATAAGGGGGGTTTGATCCCCCCTTACTCCCTCCTTGATAAGGGGGGTTTGATCCCCCCTGCCCCCCTTGATAAGGGGGGTTTGATCCCCCCTGCCCCCCTTGATAAGGGGGGTTTGATCCCCCCTGCCCCCCTTGATAAGGGGGGTTTGATCCCCCCTTACTC
>NZ_JAQMSY010000075.1:0-12483 GCF_028329095.1 Microcystis sp. CS-574 | reverse complement strand
CCCTACACCCCACACCCTACACCCTACACCCCACACCCTACACCCTACCCCCACGAAAAACTTTTTCAGCAGACCCTAAGTGGTCGTGCCAAATTAATTTCCTAAACCTTGACCAGAAATTCTGTAAACTTCGATCAAAAGCTGCGTAAATTCTGTATTTTCTCTGGAAGTCTTAGATATAGCCTTTAGAATTGTAATCGTGGCGCTAGGCTAATTCAGATCAATTAAACTTCTTCCTCACTCCCGACTTTGTTAGTATCATGAAACCTAACTCTGGCCGTAAACGTTTATTATCCCTGATATCTGCTGTTTCCTGTAGTTCCCTCTTGATTTTATCCCCTCTAGCCCAGAGAGCGCAAGCAGACGATATTACGGATGCCCTAGAAGCGGTAATTGAATATACGGCTCAATTACACCAGATCAATTTTAAGTATTTGTTAAGTGATGGCCCGATAACCACTCCCTGCGGTGTAATTTCCCTAGCGGCTTTCTGCACTGTAGATAATACAGTTTACGTCAATCTCGAGCAAGTCACTCGCATTAGTGATAATCCCCTATTTCCCCTTTACGCCGTCGCTCACGAGGCTGCTCACGCTGTTCAGTGGAATCGGGGTATCGGTGGCATCGATGAAGGTGGAATGAGCATCGGCATTGAATTACAGGCCGATTGTCTAGCGGGAGATACCCTTTCCTGGTTATTTACCGAAGCAAGAGGTTTATCCAAACAGGATTATATAATAGCAGGAAAACTTCTAGCGGAAGCGGCCTCGGAAGTGGGCGATTTTGAAGCTCCCAATAACTCCCACGGCACACCACAACAGCGAGGTGATTCGGTCTTACAAGGATTCTACGGGGAAAATCATCAAGCCTGTATGCGTTAACTAACACTCAAGGCTCTATTTCCCATAGAATGCCTAAAAAAGTTTAAAAAACTACTGTAACCCTAACCAAGATAGCAGACCTTGGCCAGTTAGATACTCGATCAACAGGGTGATCACAAAACCAATCATAGCGGCTCTACCGTTGAGGCGCTCGGCATAGTCATTAAAACCAAATTTGGGGTCTTCTAATTTGGGAGTTTGAGTCGGTTGTGGTTCAGGCATAATCTTTACAGGCCGTTTACATTTCTTTACTATTCTAGCGGAGTTAGAAGTTAGGTTGTAACTAATTTCTAACTCCTCCCTATTTGCCCTAATCCCGACCGTTAAGAGCGATTAAAAGGCGCAGAATAAAGATAAATAGGTTGATATAGGTGAAATACATCGATAAAGCAGCACTGAGATACTGTTCATCTCTGTAGGTACGGGGCAAGATGTAAAAGTCCACCACTGCGGAGCCAGCAAACAAGAAAACCCCGATGCCAGAAATAGCGATTTCTAACCAGGTGGGAGTACCGCCACCAAAGATAGAGAAAATTAGCTGACCAATGAGAACAATAAAAAGAGCGAGAATACCGATGCTAACGGTTTGAGTCAGCGCCAAACCATCTTTTTCCGACAGATTCGAGCCGATATTGCGTCCCAACACAAAAGCGAGGCCGCAACCGAGGGCAGCAATTGCCACTCCTCGCAAACCAACACCGGAAGTACCTAGGGCCACATAGACGATTCCACTGAGAGTATAGCCAGAAAGAAGGCTATAGAGGGTCAGGAGGGGCAGAGCAGTGCTTTTATTGCCGCTTTCCGCACTACTACGCGCGACAAAAAATAAAATAATCTCGGCAACCAGGGCGACAAAGAAAGTCGGGAAGAAAATCTGGGGATAGGATTGGATCACACCTAAACCGCCATAGGTTCCCACCGCAGTTAAAATTAGACCACCACCGAGATAGGGCAGGGCCTTGGGGATAACATTGGGGCCGATAAGTGCTTGGCTTTTAGCCTCGCGTAAAGCTTGGCGAAAATTACTGGTATTACTCATGGTGATAGGGTGCGAGATACTTGTCTCAATCAATCTTGTTAAACAGGAACTATTCTTGATTAGTTCGTCAAGAATGGCGAATCGGAGGGAAGAGAAAAAGGTAAATTTTTCCCCCGGCATCGATTCCCTCTTAATTGTAACGAAAAGACTAGGGATCGAGCTAAGTAGGTAGGTATTAAAAATTGTCAGATACCCCCCTTATCAAGGGGGCGGGGGGGATCGACACCCCCCTTATCAAGGGGGGATCCCCCCGCCTATCGGCACCCCCCTTATCAAGGGGGGCAGGGGGGATCGAACCGAAAATCTATTTTCACCCCTCTTGACGGATCAAGTTACCGTAAACAGAAACCCAATTCAAGGCGATTATGTCCCATAAACTGGATATTTCCAGTTTTTATTAATTACAATCTTCCGAGTATCCCCTGACCTAAAGCCAAACCTGTCACCAACATTCCTAACACTAGGAAAGGCTGGGCGCTGGCTTGATATTTGACATCATTTTTGAGCGGATCCCGCAGAAAATACATATCTTGGAAAGTGATCTGAGGGATAATTAATAACAGTAAAATAGCGGCATAAAGATTCTGATGAATACTGATGAGATAGCCCGCAATTCCCGCTTGAAAAACATCGATCATAATCACACAAATCCAAGCTGCAGTGGTAATTCCAAACATAACTGGCAAGGATTTTAAGCCTAATTTTTCGTCACCTTCCACACTTTTAAAGTCGTTGACCACAGCAATGCCTAACCCCGCTAGACTATAAATGAGGGTTAAGATCATAATTGTCCAATTTAACTGACCAAAAAGGGCGTGACCTGCCCACCAAGGTAATGCTATATAACTAGCACCGAGGGCATAATTACCCAGCCAACCATTTTGTTTTAATTTTAAGGGTGGTGCTGAATAAATATAGGCGATAAAAGAACCAAATAGGGTTAAACAGAGCATGATTGGGAAATCATGACCAGCCCAGCGATCGAGAAGATAAGATATTCCTAACCCACCTGCTAATAAAACCAAAATCTGGCCGACTACTTGCGGAATAGAAATCACCCCCGAAGGAATCGGACGGTAGGGTTCATTAATTGCATCGATTTCTCGATCGTAAAAATCATTTAAAGTTTGGGTATAACCAGTCATCAACGGACCGGAAAGTAACATACAGGTGGCCGCTTTTAAGACATCTTCTAAAGACCAAGTATAATTACCCGATGAAGCTGCCCCACAGACAACCCCCCAAATTAGGGGAATCCAAGTGATCGGCTTCATCAATTGTAAGCGGATTTTCCAGAGGGAGGTTTCTGCCGATGAGGCCCCTTTCATGCCCAATAATTGGCGAGTTTTTGCGCCTCGATTATCCTTGTTTTCTATCTCGCTGTTCGACATAATCCCTTAAAAAGAAATAATTAAGTAACCTTCTTGGAATTTTGCCCCTTTTACCGATCTTCCGGTCAGAGGCGCTGGTACATCAATATTACGCCGTTGATCCCCGGCTTCGATGGTTAATTCTGGACCCGATTGCGTCAGTTTTACCTGTTTTTTCTCGAATCCGGGTAAATAAACCTTGACCTGACCGGCTGCCGTATCGATTATTAACGGTTTGGGCGGCTGCACCGTGAGAAAATTGGGTAACTCGGCGATTAACTCCTGCCAATCTTCTCCTTGACGGTCGGGTAAAATCGCCGCCGGCAGCGGGGCAAAATCCTCCGTGGCACTCTGACAGCGATTAAAAATCACTCCCCCCACATTTAAACCGATTTGCTGCGCCCCACCCCAAAGATATTTGGCCTCTGCGATCGCAATTGGATCATCATTGGTGACTAGATAGGCTAAAACTCGCCGAGGATCGGCTAAAGCGGAACGTCCCTCGTCTAGAATGTTATTATCGACCTTCTTCCCTAAACCGTCGGGATTAAAGGAGAAATTCAGCACGGCGGCGGCGATTGGTTGGAAAAAGGGAGAAAGGGTGCGACCAATCTCAGAATCGCTGAAAACCTGGCGAAAACGCCGTGAATACCAGCTGCCCACCTCTGGAATCGCCAACATTCGCAGACTGTTGATATCTCCGCTGCCGTCGTAGATGATGACATCGTAATTTCCGCTTTTATCCTGTTCCCGCAGGAAATTTAAGGCTAGAGCTTGGTCCATTCCGGGTAAAACGCCCAACTCTTGACCATAAACATTTTTCAAGGTGGGAGAACGCAAATACTGCTTTTCCAATTCCTTGACTTCTTCCCAACTTTTTTCTAGTAAATGCGTACTACTAAGCTGCACAACCGAGAGATTGGGGGCAATTTCCGTAATGGAGGAGCTAGGGGAGGCCTTGAGGAGTAATCCCCAAGCAGGGCTAGGATCCTGACCGACCAAGAGAACTTTTGACCCCAGACCAGCCATTTTCTTTGCCGAAGCGATCGCTATTGTACTGCAACCGCTGCCCCCCTTGCCCAAAAAGGTCAAAATTAAGGACATAATTAATTCCTAAGCGTTATATTTAGATGAGTTTGAGTTCATCTTCAAAAAACCAAGTAGCGGTCTTATCATCGAACTGGACAACAGCACCAACACCGCTGCCATCGGTCATCTTAAAATTTTTGATGACACCCACTTTACCCAATTTACCCGCTACATCCGAGTTAACGCGGTCTCTTAAGCGACAGACCTTGACTTTTTGCCCGATTTCCATTACTTCCACAGTTTTAATAAGACGATAATTCAATAAACCAATCCTAAGTTTAATATAAATTCGTGTAAGATAAACCCCCCAATGATCTTCAGTTATTGCTCTTTCTCAGATCATCTGCACTTAGCGATCATATATACTAAGCAATAGGACAAAATCAACCTCCTGGTTAGGATGGGCAAAAGGCAAATCAAAAAGGGGTTTTATTTGGTTTCTGGGGCAGAATTTTGCAGATTTTCCAGTTGTTCTCTTTGCTTGCGTTTAAACTCCTCAGCCGCTTGGTTGATATTATTGCGAGTATCTTCCTGAAATTCCGATCCGTCCCGGCTACGGCGAAAATTACTATTATGAATCAAGTCTAAAGGATCAAAACCACCGAGAGCATCCCTGCCATCGGAACTACGTTCATTTTTTTGATAATCCGGCTGACTGGGGTTCAAGCTTTGAGCTAACAATTGCGGATTAAAATCAGCCCCAACTAATAGAATGGTAGCTATAAATAAAGACGATTTGATTAACATTTTTTGAGTATTCATAATCTAACTAACTCCTCAGAAAATTATCTTGTTTTTGGTGGTGAGAAAGTTACAAGCTTATCAGTGAACAGTAAACTGGTAACTGATAACTGATAACTGATAACTGATTTAAGCAAAACGACGACGAAGTAAGGGCTGAATTGCTAAAAGGATTAGCAGATCAAAAGCTAAGAGCAGGGCTAAAACTGTCAAGAAATTGAGGTCAAGCCAAGGAGTTTGTAAGACTATGCTATCAAAAGACCAGTGCTGATTGAAATAAATATAACGGATCGGTTCGATCGCATAGGTGAGAGGGTTGAGACTAGCGATTACTTTTAACCAATCTGCCATAAAGTTTAAGGGAGCGAGGGCGGTACTGGCAAATAAAAGCGGTAAATTGGTGACGAAAATGACGGCGATTAATTCGATATGTCCGGGGAGGGCAAAGGTTAAACTGAGACTTAAGGCAGTCATCCCCAAAACTATTAGGAAAACAATCAAAACGATCGCACCTAATCCAGCTAAACTGGGTAATCCGGCCCCTAAAAAGGCACTAGCGGCCACGATCGAGGCGGTTTGGATGAAACTGAGGGCGATAATATAGATGGTAGAAGCAGCCACGATCGAGTAACGAGTGGTTAAAGGTGCTACTAAGAGACGGTTAAGAAAGCCAAATTCTCGATCGAACATTACCGGCAAACCGGCATTTAAGGCCCCGGAAAAAGCGGTAAAGACAATCACTCCGGGGGCGAGAAATTTAGCATAACTGAGATCGTTGCCGAATAGTCCCTGGGGGGCATTATAAAATAAAGCTCCAAATAAAATCAGCCACATAAAGGGCTGAATTACCCCCGCGATTAGGGTTGAAGGACGACGTTGTAATTGGATGAACAGACGTTTAGTCATGGCCAGAGTTTCTTGCAGAAATTCCCCTAGCACATTTCCCCCATCGTCCACCGTTGCTGCTCTAGTCGTATTGGGGGCTAAACTAGCTTTTAAGGAAGAAGGTGTGATCGTTTGGCTCATGAAATATTTACCTCGAAAGGGAAGGGTTTAGGTAGAGATTTTGGGATTGTCACTCTCAATCCCCAGCAAGCTAACGGTTTTATTTTAAAGTGAACAGAAGGATATAGCAGTTATCTTTATTTTGAGGCGATAAGTCTCTGGTTTTAGGGGACACCAGAACTTCTGTATCAGTTAAGCGTACTTGCATTAGGGAACGCACCCGACAAAATCGCGATCGCAATACCAGCTAATGATGCATCCCACCCATTGGATTGCGATCACCAAACCAAGCCATCAACCAAGTTTGCATCTGCTGAATTTCCCGGCGCTGGCTAGTGGCAATGTTCTCAGCAAAAGGCCGGACAGCCTGATGCTTCACGAGATTATGATTCAGGAGCATTTGCGACATCATCACGGCTCCCATATGATGTTTAATCATATCTTGTAAAAAAGTTTGATCTAGGGCATCGCCCTGAAGTTGACTCAGATCGCGCATCATGGGAACGTAGGAGACGCTAATATTCCTTCCGGGATACCACTCGTTGAGCCAGTTTTTCATCTGAGCAATTTCAGCAGTTTGCACTTGAATGATCTTTTGAGCAAACTGCCTCATCTCAGGACGACTAGTGCGTGTCAGAATAACCTGGGCGGTATCGATTGCCTCCTGATGGTGAGGAATCATTTGGGCAAGATAGTTAAACTCGCTACTGACCTGCATATGATCCATCTTACCCATGCCGTTGGGAGAAAATTGAGCAGAGGCGGAATCTGGGGAATTTCCAGATGGACGTGTCATAAGTAAAGTTGAGGTTGCAGCCAACCCAAGAGCGGCAACCGCCCCCAGCACAATAATGGCTTTATTTTTCATGGGAGAAACCATTTACAAACCTCACTACAGTATAGCACCTGCCCAAAAGTAACCGGAACTATCTTGACCAAGAAATTGGCAGTCTAACGGCTGAACTCACCCGCCGTCGTTAACTTCCGATAAGGCTCAAACAGTACCTGATGAGTCTTTCTTTGTCAACTCTTGAGGTCTTGAGGTGGGAGCATCTCATTTATGCAAGTGAATAATTATACTTATCTCTAAAACTGGTTTCCAGCAAGGCTTTCAAAATAGCTTGACATAAAAACCTGATTTAGGGGTTACAAAGGTGAGATGCTCCCTCTTGAGGTTGATGCGTTTCATTTTTGAATTGGCGGATTACTGCAATTCTAACAGAAAATTACGGTTTTAGATTTCGTTGTTTTTCTGCGATTTCTAAAAGCACTTGCTCAAGAGTTGGCTCAAGGCTTTCTTTAATGTCATCAACCTCATGTTTATGATGGGGGAAAGTGGCAATTTCAACATGATGGGGTGCATTATCATAACGGAAGATCATAACTTGAGCTTCGTTCATGTAATGATAGCGATATTTTATCTTTGGTTTTGTGTCAGTATTTTTAACTTCAACAAAGTCTAAGCGATGATTATTTTCAAAAATAATTGGACTATTAACATAACCTTGACTTGCGTTATCAATTTTCTTGGTCAGTGATAAATATCTCACATTGGGAAATTATCGAATGGTTTTTTCGATTTGCAAAAAATAGGCCTCAATCATTTTAATTCTTGGAGATTAGCCTCGTTTTGAAGAAGCATTTCATATAGTCCAGACCAAACTATAAAATCCGATTCATCTCCTAAAATACCGCGAGAAAATTGCTGATAAAATTCTTTGGATGTCATTTGATATTGTTTTTCCAGAGCTGCTAAATCTAATTTTAGATTCAAATTGCTTTTTTGTAATTCGGCAATCTGATAATCAATAATGCTTTGGGCAAATTTTTCTTGATCTTTGATGGAGTTTAAAATCTTTTTAAGGCGTTTTTCTGTTTCAGGCTGAACAGATAGATGAAAATCTAACATAAGCTGTCTCATTACCACAAATCAAGCGGGTTTTTATTCTAGCAAGCGTCAGCCCTGGGGGAGAGGAATGTAAATATTTATTAAATTGTAGCGCTTGATACAATGCGGTGGGGAGAAAGTGTGTATTTGCTCTTTGAGCATTCGCTGGTCATTGTTTTGGGTTGCCCTATTGCTTAACCCGAATCGAAATGTCACGCACTCAAACCATTTACCATTAACCCTTTTTCATGAAAATAAAACAACTCGGCATTCTATCCGGGGTGTTCTTAGCAGCCACTCTAGGAACGGCTAGTGCAGCACAAGCTGCTTTGGTGGTCGTCCCACCTGGCTTGGCTCCCGGCGCTCAGTATCGTTTGGTGTTTGTGACTGCTGGCACGCGGGATGGAACAAGCGACAACATCGACGACTACAATACCTTTGTTACCAACCAGGTAACAGGAAGCGCTCTTGCTACGGCTTTAACAACGGCAGGATTTAACCTGAATACGATTACTTGGAAGGCGATCAGTTCTACGGACGCTACGTCTGCCAAAGTCAATACCGGTACTGATGGCAGTCAGCCAGATGTTCCCATCTACCTCATAGATAGCAATCGAGTAGCCAACAATAATAATGATCTTTGGGATGGCAGTATATTAACCCCTATCAACCGCACTCAATTAGACACAATCACGCAACCGGTAGTCTGGACTGGCACCGAGACTTCTGGGATACCAGCGTTGTGCGCCTTGGGCAGTGGGGGTAGCGCTACTGGGGATGCCGGTTCAACGGGGGAAGCTTGGCTCTATTCAGACCCGTGCGTTGACGCGGATGATGACGGTGATAAGCCTTTGTACTCCTTATATGCGATGTCGCCGGTGTTGACCAAGCCAGGCGGCGGCGGTGTCACTGTCCCCGAACCCTCTAGCCTTCTTGGTTATATCACCCTGGGCGGTTTAATGCTAGGAGGTGCTGTCCGCAAAGCGAGGAAATAATGCCTACAAGGGAGAGGAGACGCGGGTTTCCTCTCTCTTTTTTTTGAGGGGTTTCATGGGAAGATCGGGAAAGAGCTATGGTGCAATCCCGATCATCATGAAACGAGACTCGATATTTTACCGGCTTTTTCAACAATCCCCCTCCCTTCTCTTCGATTTACTGGAAAACCCGCCAGATAATGCCACCGAATACCGCTTTGACTCCGTAGCCGTCAAAGAACCCAAATTTGAGATCGATGGCGTATTCCTGCCACCCGATAATGATAGTAGCGGGGTGATCTATTTTTGCGAAGTGCAATTTCAAAAAGACGAACGACTCTATGAACGGGTTTTTGGCGAATCATTTTTGTATTTTTATCGTCAGCGAGAACGATTTACCGATTGGCAAATTGTTGTCATCTATCCCACCCGTAGTCTAGAACAAAGTAACACCCATCCCTACCGAGCGCTCCTCAATTGTAATCAGGTGCATCGGATTTATCTGAACGAATTAGGGGAAATTCAGCAGTTACCCCTAGGGGTTGCCTTGATGGTACTCACTACTGTGGAAGAAACCCAAGCACCAGAAAAAGCTCGCTATTTACTGGCACGAACTCAACAGCAAATTGCAGATCCAGAAGCCAGTCGCGCCATAATGGAAATGATTGCCACAATTATGGTCTATAAATTTACTAACTTGAGTCGGCAGGAGGTGGAAGCGATGCTAGGACTACAATTGGCAGATACAAGGGTATATCGTGAAGCCAAGGAAGAAGGACGACTGGAAGGACAACTGGAAGGACGACTAGAAGGACGACTGGAAGGACGACTGGAAGGACGACTGGAAGGAGAATCTGCCCTGATTTTGCGTCTGTTGCAACGTCGCTTTGGTGCAGTGGATGAGGTGTTGGCTGCCCGGATTCAGGCTCTAGAAATCGAGCAATTAGAGTCCTTAGCTGAGGCTTTGTTGGATTTTACGGCATTAAACGACCTAGTGCTTTGGCTAAATCGCTATGGTCTATAAATTTACTAACTTGAGTCGGCAGGAGGTGGAAGCAATGCTAGGACTACAATTGGCAGATACAAGGGTATATCGTGAAGCCAAGGAAGAAGGACGACTGCAAGGACGACTGGAAGGGGAATCTGCCCTGATTTTGCGTCTGTTGCAACGTCGCTTTGGTGCAGTGGATGAGGTGTTGGCTGCCCGGATTCAGGCTTTAGAAATCGAGCAATTAGAGTCCTTGGCTGAGGCTTTGTTGGATTTTACGGCATTAAACGACCTAGTGCTTTGGCTAAATCGCTACTCGCAACCGCTTAACTAAACTTAGTCAAACCTAAGCCACCTGAAAGGGTGAGTTGGGAAATTTTGATGGCCAAATATCCATCCCTGACGATGGGTGACAAGGGCAATTCTTGTCAGAGGGCAGATAAAAGTTTATGCGGATGGCGAGACTCGAACTCGCAAGGCGTAAGCCACACGCCCCTCAAACGTGCGTGTCTACCAGTTCCACCACATCCGCTTGATTTTAGCTTAATCACTATAGCACAGAAAAAAAATAATCTGCAAGCAACTTTTAAAAATTACTGCCGCACAACTTTCGCGCCACCTGAGTTAGTACGGATAAACCTTTTAGGGAACCTTGAATCAAATGGAAGGCCGGGATGGGACGAATTAACATTTGTCGAGCTAGGGGCAATGGTAGCAGCTGACCTTGATTATCAATTGCCGGGGCTAAATCGGGTAAATCCTGTGTCACCTCGTCGCTAATCACGCGCACAATTGCCACTTTTTGCCCCCGTAAAGCCGCTAAAATCCTTGCTCCTTCCATATCTACCACCTCATAGCCCCCCTGTCCTAAACGTCGTTTTTCCTCGGACTGGCTAATCAGGCGATCGCTGGTTAAACCTTTAACGAGACTATATCCGGTTAATTGGGCGATTTCTGCGGTTATTTCTGGTTCGCACTGCCAATAACTCCCCGTTTCCGCGCCACAACCTTGATAGATTACCCCATCTCCGACCCGATAGCGATCGCTGAGACTGCCCGCTAATCCCAGTGTCACAATTTTTCCTGTAAACTTATTAAGAAATTCTAGAGATTGCCTAGAGACTGGGGAACTGTCGAGAAATTCTGGAGCGCCAAGGTTAATCGGGATAATTTGCGGGGCTAAATCGCCGATGTTCCTTAATCCTCGACGGATTGAGCTATGCTCGGCCCCCCGGGGAACGAGAATAATATCTTCAGGTGTGAGCATGAAATTTTTGAGAAAGTTTCCTAATTAGTCCATTGAGATGTTATAAATAATAGTAGTGAACTAATTAGGAATAATTCTTAAGTAAATAGCCCTGCCACTGACTGGGCGATTGTCTTTCTCACCATGAAAAAGTCTGTCATTCTGCGTTTATCCGAGGTTAACAAGCGTTTTCCCGCTTCTCCTACTCTAGCTGTCGATAATATCAGTTTTAGTTTAACAGAGGGCGAAATTCTCGGATTATTGGGTCCGTCGGGTTGCGGTAAAACCACTCTACTGCGGATGATTGCGGGATTTGAAAAACCATCTCAAGGAGTGATTGAATTGGGAGGGCGAATAGTTGCCGACGAAAAAACCTTTATTCCCCCAGAAAAACGCAATACGGGCATGGTTTTTCAGGATTACGCTCTTTTTCCCCATTTAACCATTGCTGACAATATCGCCTTCGGTTTAAAAAACTCTGGGGAGAAATTATCGAGCAAAGCTATTAACGCTAGGGTGGCGGAAACTTTGGATTTAGTCGGACTGCAAGGACTAGAAAAACGTTATCCCCATCAGCTATCAGGAGGACAACAGCAAAGAGTCGCCCTCGCCCGCGCTTTAGCCCCAAAACCCTCTTTAATCCTCTTAGATGAACCTTTAAGTAATCTCGATGTGCAGGTCCGGCAACGCTTACGACACGAGATCCGTCATATCCTGAAAGCGACTGGTATCTCGGCCATTTTTGTCACCCACGACCGGGAGGAAGCAATGGTGATTAGTGACACAATTGCGGTCATTTGTCAAGGAAAATTAGAACAAATTAACAATCCCGAAGAAATTTATAGTCATCCGGCCTCGCGATTTGTGGCCGAGTTTGTCACCCAAGCTAACTTTCTCCCCGCTAGACGGGAGGGGGAACAATGGCAAACCGAGATAGGACTCTGGACAATTCCTGATGGTCAAGATTTGGACAAAGGGGAATTGATGCTAAGAGAGGAAGATGTCAAAATTAAGCCGGATGAGACGGGAGAGCTAGTTATTTGCGATCGCCAATTTTTGGGGCGGGAATACCGTTATTGTCTGCTAACGGCTACCGGCAGCCAAATCCACGCTAGAACAACGATTAACACCCAATTAGACATCGGTACAAAGGTAAAACTATCGATTATTCCCGATAGCGTCCGTGTATTTGCTGACTGATAACTGATACTAAATCCTATTTAAGGGGTGTGGGGTGTGGGGTGTAGGGTGTGGGGTGTGGG